>CAMSEJ010000313.1 GCA_947057405.1 uncultured Roseburia sp. | reverse complement strand
GTTATAATATTCCCAGGGTTTTGACACGGATTCGCCTACTGCTTTTAATCCCGCAAAATGAATACAGCTTTCAATATCTTCCGCCTCAAGCAGCTTCTGCAGAATATCCCGGTCTAAAATATCCCCTTTGTAAAACGTCACTTCCTTACCCGTAATCTGCTTTACGCGGTCCAAGGATTTCTCACTGGAATTGCACAGGTTGTCTAAGACTACTACCTCATACCCTGCGTTCAGCAGTTCTACACACGTATGGCTTCCGATATATCCGGCGCCGCCCGTTACTAAAATAGCCATAAAAACGTCCTCCTTTTTTGCTTTTGGTTTTATCATACCACTTTTTTTCCGCAATTCCTAGAGTATGTTTAAAAAATAAAAAAAGAACCCTGCCGATGCAGGATTCCTTTGCATGTCCGACTTTTAAATTTAAGCTACCTTGCTCTTCGCAAGCTCTGCCAGCTCCGCAAAGCCGCTTGCGTCGCTGACTGCCATCTCCGCGAGCATCTTACGGTTAATTTCCACGCCCGCTGCCTTTAATCCAAACATAAATTTGCTGTAAGAAATACCGTTCATTCTTGCCGCCGCATTAATACGTGCAATCCACAGACGGCGGAACTGGCGCTTCCTTTCCTTCCTTCCGGAATAAGCCGTTGCCAGCGCCCTCATAACGGACTGCTTCGCAATCCTGTACTGCTTTGATCTGGCACCTCTGTAACCTTTTGCTAACTTTAAGATCCTGTTATGTTTTTTCCTGGCGTTTAAGCCGCCTTTCACTCTTGCCATGGTCTGTCCCTCCTTATATCATTCCTATAAATACGGTAAAATCTTCTTCATCGTCTTAGCATTCGACGGATCGGTAATCGCAGGCTTCCTAAGGTTTCTCTTGGTCTTAGGGCTCTTCTTCGTCAGGATATGGCTTTTATAAGCTTTATTTCTTTTTAATTTTCCTGTTCCTGTCGCTTTAAAACGCTTCGCAGCGGCTCTTTTGGTTTTCATTTTGGGCATTGTTGTTTCCTCCTTAAAAAACTATTTTTTCTCTGTCAGCACCATGCTGATGCACCTGCCTTCAACCTTCGGCGCTTTTTCTATAACTGCTACGTCTGCAAGGCTTTCCGCAAAATCATCTAGGATATGCTTGCTGCTCTGCATATGGGTCATCTCGCGTCCCCGAAAACGCAGTGTGACTTTCACTTTATTACCTTTTGTAAGGAATTTCTTAGCCGCATTCATTTTGGTCTGCAAATCATTGGATTCGATATTCGGTGACATACGGATTTCCTTAACTTCAACAACTTTCTGCTTCTTCTTAGCCTCTTTTTCTTTCCTTGCCATTTCATACCTGTATTTGCCGTAATCAATAATCTTGCATACAGGCGGTTTCGCAGTGGGTGCGATCTTTACCAGATCAAGCTCTGCCGCCTCGGCCAGCTTCATTGCTTCCCTTGCCGGCATAATCCCAAGCTGTTCCCCGTTTACCCCGATCAGGCGTACTTCTCGGTCCCTGATCTGTTCGTTAATCATTAATTCGCTAATGGTTGTGCACCTCCAAAATAAATATTCAAACCCGGCTGCCATACGGCTGTCTGACAGCCACAAAAAAAGCGGACAGAATAAACTATCCACTGCAAAATTCCTGGCACAGCATACATACATGCTGTCGAACTATAAACCGTAAGTCGCCCGATTGCGCTTAGGTGAGAGTGGATGCTCTGCTTGCTTTTAACAACTCTTGTAGGATAGCACAGATTGGGAGAGGTGTCAAGGATTTTTTGAGAGATCTTCCATATCTGTCTATTTTATTAGCAATTGCTTTAGTATCTACTCTTTCACTTTTTATTGCCGGAACACAAACTGCCGAAAAAATACACTGGAACACATGCAGCATGTCATGTACAGGAATGTAACAAATGAACAACTACAAAAAATGACTTCCGATAGCAGAATGGAAAGATGCGACCCTTATAAAGAACCGGAGAAAACATTTCAGAGCCAAAATATAAAATATTGTCTATCTTATTACGGAAATTATGCTGAAAGTCAGGAACACTATGTGTCGATTGAAGGAAAAGATCCGGAACACTATCATGAAATTCTTGTAGATAAGGCGTTTATGAAAGCCCTTGGCAAAGAGGCTGTCATTGGAGAACGCATTGATTTAGATATAGAAGGAGAAACGCAGCCCTTTATCGTCAGCGATTATACAGATAAAAATACTCCGGTTGCAACACACTTTATCCATGTATCAAAAGCATTTGCAGAACAAAGCCCGCTAATGAAAGATTTGCCTTACACCGCGCTTGTACGAATCAATGATATTACAGGTGTTCCTGCTTCTGCATTTACAACCATAGCTTATCAAATAGCAATGGATTACAAGATTGAACGTCCAAATGTAAATTTAAATGGCAAATTTGAACAATCTCTCCAAAGAGGAAACAGTGGAATTTACACCGTTCTTTTTATTTCTTCCATACTTTTTATAGCAAGCAGTATCGTAATATACAGCATTTTCTATCTCTCTGTTACTGCCCGTGTACAGCAGATTGGGCAATTACAGACCATTGGTATGACAGAACAGCAGGTAAAGCAGATGATACGCCGGGAGGGGCTGCTGCTAAGCATGCTGTCAATTCCAATAGGGTTACTGATAGGCGGTATCGTTTCCCATATTCTAATTCCGGATGTTCGAATCCATTGGTATGGAAGAAAGACAGGTTCGTAATATGCTGTTTTGGGAAAGCTTTCTTCTTGCATTGCCGAATATTCTAATAACCTTGACCTTCGGAACAATAACAGGATTTGCCTTTATTTCATATATGCAAAAATCGGCATCCTATTTGGAATATCATTTTCCAATTACTGCAGTTGTTCTTTATATAATCGGTATAATAGGTATTCCGATATTAATTTCTCTCAGTTGTCTAAAAAAGCAAAACAAAATTTCTTTAACAGAAAAAATAAGAAATGAAAATTAAATTTAAAAAGCAAAAGCCACCTATCATGTAAGCCAGCCAAAACCGCATCCCCTGTAGGCCAGCCAAAACCGTAGTCAGTCAGAGGGAAGGGTGTGCGGCTTTAGCCTTGTGATGGGGGTTAGGGGCTCTTAAGCATCCCGTCCGATCCACAGCAATGC
>CAMSEJ010000312.1 GCA_947057405.1 uncultured Roseburia sp. | reverse complement strand
GGGGCTCGAAAAAGTGTTTGCCCGCCATATGAAAAAAACGAACGGCAAGTACATTGTGTTTTGTTCCGGCAAAGAACACATGGAGGAAATGAAGGAGCATGCCGGCGAATGGTTTGCTCTGGTCGATCCGCACCCGCATATCTACACCATTTATTTTGACAGCGCCTCGTCCAAAAAAGAGTTTGACGCGTTCAAAAACGATACGGGCAGCCATTTAAAGCTTCTGTTCTGTATCGACATGCTCAACGAAGGCGTCCATGTAGACGACATTGACGGCGTCATCCTGCTGCGCCCTACGGTTTCACCGATTTTATACCTGCAGCAAATCGGCCGGGCGCTTTCCGCCGGGAAAAGCAGACAGCCGGTAATTTTTGACATCGTCAACAATTTTGAAAGCCTGGGATGCATGGATACACTGGCAGACGAAATACAGGAAGCTTCCCTTGCACGCCCCGCACCGCCGGAGAACAAAAACGGTTTTTGGGGGCAATTTCGAATCTACGACGAAGTAAAGGACTGCCGGAAGCTGTTTTTCCGTCTGAAAAGGAACCTGACGGCGACCTGGGATATTTATTACGCGGCGGCAGCGGATTACCACCGTACACACGGCAGCTTAAACGCGCCAAAATCCTATGCCACGCCGGAAGGCCTGACATTAGGGGCATGGCTTCAGACACAGCGGCGTATCCGGGCAGGCAAGATAAACGGCAGCCTGACGGAAGGACAGATAGAAAAACTGGATGCACTGGGCATGGTATGGGATTCCCCGGCACAAAAAAGCTGGGAACGGGGATACCACGCCCTGTCAGCATATTACCACGAACACGGTCATGCCGACGTCAAAGCGGGCGATACCACCGAAGACGGCTACCCGCTCGGAAAATGGGTGAGCAATCTGCGGCAGAAGAAAAAACGGGGCACCCTCACGCCGGAGCAAATCCAGAGCCTGGATGCAATCGGCATGATCTGGGACAAAAACGCCTTTCTGTGGGCAAAGCATTACCGGGCGGCAAAGCAGTATTACGAGACACACGGACATTTAAAGGTTCCCGCATCCTGCCGCACACCGGACGGCATCTGCCTGGGGAACTGGATCCAGAACCTAAAGCAAATTTATGCCGGCAAAAAGAAAGCCGCCGCTCTGACTGACGAGCAGATCCGGCAGCTTAACGCCATCGGCATGGAATGGGGGAATCGTTCGGAAGATGCCTGGCAGAAAAACTATGCGCTTGCCGCGGATTATTACCGCCGGCACCGCAACCTGAATATCCCGTCCGATTACTGTACCGATGGCGTATCCCTCGGCAAATGGCTGTGTACCCAGCGCACCAGGAGAAAAAACCCGCCGCCGAATACCGCCCCGCTGACACAGGAGCAGATCGACGCACTGGATTCCATCGGGATGGAATGGGACAAAGACGGCTGGGAAATCCGCTACCGGATTGCAGCGGATTATTACCGCAGCAACGGCAACCTCAAAATCGCACAGGACTACGTCAGCAAAGAAGGCGTCTGGATTGGCAAATGGCTGTGCGAGCAGAGAAAGCGCTACCGCATGCCAAAACAAAAAACGCCGCTTTCCGCCGAGCAGATCCAAAAGCTCGAACAGCTCGGCATGGACTGGCGGACACCGCAGGAAGCCGCATGGGAAGAGGCCTACCAAAAAGCAGAACAATATTTTCTTAAAACCGGAAACCTGGAAGTGCCGGGCGGATTTTTGACAAAGGACGGCTTTCGGCTGGATCTGTGGCTGAAACGCCAAAAATCGAAATACCAAAACAGGACCATAAGCGTGACACAAAAAGAAAAATTAGAAGCAATCGGCATCCAGTGGGAAAACCGGCTGCTTCCGCTTCATTAACTTGTGAAAGGAATGAATGAAAAAATGAGTCAGGAATATATGGGTACGGCTATCAGCCAAAAAGAGCTGGGACAGATTGCCGCAAAACGCAGATCCCTGTCCCACTATACATATGCTTTTGGAAAACGTACTTTTGATATTGCAGGCAGTCTTTGCGCAATGGTGGTATTGGCTCCCGCTTTTCTGTTCCTGTCCGCCGTCATTTTTGCGGCGGATCCGGGACGCGTGATATACGGGCACGAGCGCCTGGGGAAAGGCGGGAAAAAGATTAAGATCTGGAAATTCCGCAGCATGTATCAGAATGCGGACGAAATATTTGACAATTTTACAGAAGAACAGAAAGCAGAGTTTTACCGCGATTTTAAATTGGACAACGACCCGCGGATTACCCCGGTCGGAAATTTTCTGCGCAAAAGCAGCCTGGATGAGCTGCCGCAGCTTTGGAATATTTTCTGCGGGGATTTGAGTTTTGTCGGACCGCGTCCGATCGTGGAAGAGGAGCTTGTAAAATACGGGGGAGAATCGGAACGGCTTTTGAGCGTCAAACCGGGACTGACCGGGTACTGGCAGGCAAACGGACGCAACCTGATTAGCTATGAGAACGGCAGGCGGGAGATGGAACTTTACTATGTGGAAAACCGGAGCGCACTTTTGGATTTTAAAATACTGCTAAAGACGTTCGGAACCGTAGTCCAGGGAAAGGGTGCGCAGTAATGGGCGAACATGCCCCGCTTCGGGTTCTTCAGGTATTAAACCATATGGACTATGGCGGCATTGAATCCGTGGTGATGAATTATTACCGGTTTATCGACCGAAGAAAGGTGCAGTTTGATTTTGCGGTATCTAAAGATTCCGGGCTGCCGCAGCGTGACGAGATTACACGGCTTGGCGGGAGCATCTATCTGCTGCCGCAGGTTTTGCATCCGAGGAAATATATTGCTGCGTTAACAGGCATTCTCCGAAAGAACTCGTATCAAATCGTACATTGCCATATGAATACGTTAAGCGTACTTCCGCTTCTGGCGGCTTATCTGGCAGGTACAAGAGTCCGAATCTGCCACAACCATACCACGGCACATTTTAAAGAGGGATTGCGGACTGCCGTAAAATACGGATTGCGTCCGTTGTGCAAGTGGTTTGCAACCGACTATTTTGCCTGCGGGGAATATGCAGGCAGGTGGATGTACGGGAACCGTTGTTTTGACGCAGGGAACGTGTATGTAATGCGCAATGCAATTGACGTACAGCGGAGATCGGAAGAGCACACGTCTGAACT
>CAMSEJ010000311.1 GCA_947057405.1 uncultured Roseburia sp. | reverse complement strand
TACGTTTGTCATCTGCTGTTACGATCACGGAACCTGTTACGGCGAGGACGGCTGCCAGTTCCACGGCATCAACCATCCCATTGTCAACACCGTCCCCTACAAACATTTTTTCCTGTAAAAAAGAGGCGTAAACCTATGAATCCTTACATCCAATATATGTACAGTTATCCGCATAAAACGGCGTACCGCCCGTTAGAACCAATCCGCCTGCAGGACTACGCCCGTTATTTGTCCGGCAAAAACCACGGGCTTTATCTGCATATCCCGTTCTGCCAGTCCAAATGCGGCTACTGCAACCTCTTTTCGGTCACCGGCCAGTCAACGGAAGCCTTTGCGCTCTACCTGGACGCCGTAACGCGTCAGGCCGAACAGTACCGGGCGATATTCTCCGATATCCGGCCGGAATTTTCGGATATCACCATCGGAGGCGGCACGCCGCTGCTTCTGCCCGCAGAACAGCTTAAGCGGATGTTCCTTGTGCTAGAAACCTGCTTCCGATACGAAACAGGCCGAACGCTTACCATCGAAACCGCGCCGAACCAGACTTCCCGGGAAAAACTGCAAATCCTGCAGCAGGCGCGCGTCACAAGAATCAGCATGGGAATCCAGAGTTTTTCGGATCGGGAATTAAAAACCCTAGGAAGGCGGCACGACGCCAAAACGGCAAGAAAAGCCCTCGACCTCCTGAAATCCTGCCGGTTCCCCTGTATCAACGCAGACTTTATATACGGGATCCCGGGACAAAGCGCCGAAAGCCTGCTTGCTTCCCTAAAAGAAGCGGTCCGCTTTGCTCCCGATGAAATCTTTTTATACCCGCTGTACTTACACCGCGGGGCATGGCTGGCCGGCGTATCCTCTGACCTTCCAAAGCCGGACGAAACTTACCGCCAGTACCTGGAGGCTTCCGCCTTCTTAAAAAGCGAGGGCTACCGGCAGGATTCCATGCGCCGTTTCGTAAAAGCACGTCCGGCAGGCAGCCCGCGTGACTTTTCGGAATGCGGGTTCGGCACGTCGCTTGCGCTTGGCTGCGGCGGGCGCAGCTACCTGGGAAACCTGCATTTCTGCACGCCATACGCCGTTACCGCGCCCGAATGCCTGCGCCAGCTAAACGCCTTTTTGCATACCGAAGATTTTTCCGCCGTCACACACGGCATCCTGTTATCCGAAGAAGAACAGAAACGGCGCTACATCATCCGCCACCTGTTCCTTGCTCCCGGCCTTCCGCTTGGCCGCTACCAAAAACACTTCGGCACAGACGCCAGGCAGGAATTCCCGCTGCTTACCGAATGGCTGCAAAAAGGATACGCCCGCAAAACGAAAGCAAACGCAGACGAATTTCTCACCCTGACCGAAAACGGCATCGGCCTGTCCGACTATTTGGGCCCGCAGCTTATCTCCGCACCGATACTGGAAAAAATGAAAGAATGGGAGGCCATCCATGACCGGAAACACACTCATATACCGGGGCAGCCTAAAAAGCTGTAACTACCGCTGCTCTTACTGCCCGTTTTCCAAACGCCGCACCTCCGCAAGAGAACTGGAACAAGACCGCGCGCAGTGGTTCTCTTTCCTACAATCCTTTCCCGGGCAAGCCGCCGCGTCCGGCATCCGCGCGCTGCTTATCGCCCCCTACGGCGAAGCCCTGATCCACCCCTGGTACTGGGAAGGGCTTGCGCACATAAGCGCCTGCCAAAACATCGACGCCGTCGGCGCGCAGACCAACCTGAGCTTCCCCTTAGAGCCTTCCCTCTCCCGCTTCACCGAACACGGCGGCATTAAAAAAAAGCTTCGCCTCTGGGCCACCTTCCACCCCGAAATGACCACAGCCGAAGCCTTCGCGGGTCAATGCAGACGGCTTTTTGCCGCAGGCATATCCCTCTGCGCCGGAGCGGTAGGCGTCCCGAAACACAAAAACCTGATACAGACGCTGCGCCGGATGCTCCCCGCAGAAATCTACCTCTGGATCAACAAAATGGACGGCCTTGGCCGCCCCTACACAGACGAAGAACAATCCGCCTTCCTGCAAATCGATCCGTACTTCCTGCGCGAACTTGCCCCCGTCCCCTCCGACAAAGCCCAATGCGCCGGACGGCTCTTTCTGGAAGGAAACGGTTCCACGCGCACCTGCAACATCAGCCCGCCGCTCCCTGCCCGCTCCAAAATCCCGGACATCCCCGTCCCGCTCCCGGAGCCGTCATGCAGCCGCAGGCTCTGCTCCTGCTACTTAGCCTACGGCGGACGAGACAACTTCCTGAACCGAATCTTATTCGGCCCATACCCGCTGTTCCGCATCCCGCGCCGCCCCAAAGCCGTCTTCCTCGACATCGAAGGAACCCTGCTTGTGCAGCAAAACCCGGGCAGGCCGTCCCAAATCCCAAAAAACATACTGGCCGGCATCAAAGCCCTTTCCTTCGAAAACATCCCCCTGTATTTCGCCACCACGCTCCCCCTGCGGGAAGCCCGCAAACGGTGCCGCCCGATATGGGATTTGTTTTCCGGCGGAATTTTTGCCGGCGGAGCACATATCGTCCAAAACGCCAAAACCCGGGAACTCTATTACTACCTGGATCAAACAGACCTTTCCAAACTTTCCACCCTGGAACAAAACCTTCACTTCTGCACCTTAACATACGCCCACCAGGGCAGGCCCTACAAAATCACCCTTCACCGCGCCCGGCACAATCCCTGGCGCCCGGAAGAAATACAGGCCCTGGAACAAACCATACCGTGGCTGCGCAGCCCAAACATACGTTACTTTACCGAACAAAACTGCCTGCAAATCCTTTCCGCAAAAGCAAACAAAGCAGCCGGCGTACGCACAATCTGCAGCTGGCTGAACATCTCCCCCCGTGAAGCCGCTGCCGCCGGAGACTCCCCGGAAGATATCGGGATGCTCAAGCTATGCGGCGAACCGCCGTACCATCCGGAATAAACCACATCCCAAAGCCTGTCAAAGCAGCAGTCAGCCAGAGGGCAGGGGATGCGGCATTCGCCTTGCAGCAGGATTTAGCGGCTCTTAAGAATCCCATACATATCCCAGCAATGCCCTGCCACGGACGGCAGGGCAAGCCGAAATGCGCCATGGACGGCGCATTTTCGGCGGTTGCGTCCGCACTGCGGGCACCTAAACGGGATACTTTAGAGCCGCTTAATCCTGCCGCACAGCGAA
>CAMSEJ010000310.1 GCA_947057405.1 uncultured Roseburia sp. | reverse complement strand
ATGAGGACGGTTCCCCGATGAGCAAGCCGCCGCTTTTGCAGTCGCTGGCATTTGACCCGATCTTAGGGAATGTCAAGCTGATTGCCGAGGCATGGGACGCCGGCGGGCTTTACCAGGTGGGGGATTTCCCGTCCTGGAACCGCTGGGTGGAATGGAACGGAAGGTACCGTGACGATATGCGTTCCTTCTTAAAAGGGGACAACGGCAAGGCGGGACTGGCGGTGACCCGGATTTTCGGTTCAGAGGATTTGTATGACGACCGGGTTGGCTGCAAGGCTTCCGTGAATTTTATTACCTGCCACGACGGGTTTACGCTGTATGATCTGTATGCTTATAATGAGAAGCACAACGAAGCAAACGGCTGGGACAATACGGACGGCTCGAATGACAATGTAAGCTGGAACTGCGGCGTAGAAGGCGGGACGGATAATCCCGATATCAACCGCCTGCGTATGCGCATGATTAAAAATGCGGCGGCCGTGCTGTTTTTAAGCCGGGGGATCCCGATGTTTTTGGCGGGGGATGAATTCGGCAATACGCAGTTTGGGAATAATAACCCGTACTGCCAGGACAATATTATTTCGTGGCTGGACTGGGGGCTTCTTAAGAAGAATAAAGGCCTGTTTGATTTTTTCAAATATATGATTGCATTCCGCAAACAGCATGCGCCGGTGCGTATGCACACGGCTTCCTGCAGCTACGGGTTTCCGGAATTGAGCGCCCATGACGTGATTCCGTGGGAGACGAATTTTGCGGCGGACGCACATTATACCGGAATTATGTACGCCGGGCGCACGGACGGGGAGGACGACTGCGTTTATCTGGCAGTCAATACGTACTGGGAGCCTCTTACAATCCGCCTGCCGAAGCTGCCGCTCGGCGCCTGCTGGTATCAGGCGGTGGATACGTATGAAGAGGAAAGCGTTGCCCGCAGAGCGGTAAAACCGGAAGAAGAAATCCGGATCAGAGAACGGTCGGTGATGGTATTTGAGGTGGGAAAAGTCTATGAATAAGGCGCGGCAGATCCATGAATTCGGCCCGTGTTATAATGCGGAATCAAAGATTTTGATTTTGGGGAGCTTTCCGTCGGTAAAATCCAGAGAGGAAGGGTTTTATTACGGGCATCCGATGAACCGGTTCTGGAAATTGCTGGCATTGCTTTATGAGGAAGAGACGCCCGGAGATATTGCGCAGAAGAAGGCTTTTTTAAAACGGAACCGGATTGCGCTTTGGGATGTGATTGAAAGCTGCGAGATTGCCGGGTCGAGCGACAGCAGTATTGAACGGGTTGCGGTAAACGACGTGGGCAGGATTTTGCGTGAAACGAAGATACAGGCCGTTTATGCAAATGGCAGAAAGGCGGAAAGCCTCTACCGGAAATACCTTGAGCCCGTAACCGGGATAAAAGCGGTGGGGCTGCCGTCTACAAGCCCGGCAAATGCGTCGTTTTCGCTGAACCGGCTTAAGGAACAGTGGGAGCGGATTTTAGAGGACACCAAAAGCTTATGATTTAGAACCGCCGCAGGGCTGTGCAGGAAAGGAAGAAAAGCAGGATGTATGATGAACTGACGCAGAAGGACATTCAGAAAATGCAGGAGGAAATCGAGTACCGCAGGCTTGTGGTGCGAAAAGAAGCGCTAGAGGCGGTAAAAGAAGCCAGGGCGCACGGGGATTTGAGCGAAAACTTTGAGTACCATGCGGCCAAAAAGGATAAAAACCAGAATGAAAGCCGCATCCGCTATCTGGAGCGGATGATCAAAACCGCTCGGGTGGTATCCGACGAGTCAAAAGACGATGAGGTGGGGCTGAATAACACGGTGGAGGTCTATTTTGAGGACGATGACGAAACCGAAGTGTTTACGATTGTTACAACCATCCGCGGCGATTCGCTGAACGGGCTTGTCAGTACCGAATCGCCGATCGGGAAGGCCGTGTTCGGGCATAAGGTGGGCGATCGGGTGAAGGTTCAGGTGAACGAAGACTGCAGCTATTATATCGTGATTCGGTCCATTGGAAAACAGGTGGATGACGATGCAATCCGGATCCGCAAATTTTAAACGCAGAAGGCTGTTTTGCCTGCTCGGCGCGATCTTTACGGTATCCGCCGTCATCAGGCTGTCCGGCATCTGCTTAGATTACGGCAGGGGGCAGGAGGTGTACCGCAGGCTGAATGAGGCTGTCGTGGCGGAGGAAACGGCCGGGACGAAGGCCCGTGATGCGGGCGGAAGCAAAGACACAAACACGAAAGGCAGCAGGGCAGACGGAAGCGGTGTCGGGCAGACCGGTACAAAGGCCGGATTGGAGCCGGATTACCGCAGCGTAAAAATTGATTTTGCCCGGCTAAAGGAAATCAACGAAGATATTATCGGCTGGCTGCGGTTTGACAGAAACGGGATTTCTTATCCTGTGCTTAAGGGAGCAGATAACCGGGAGTATTTGTATACGCTTGCGGACGGGACTTTAAATGATGCCGGGAGTATTTTTATGGATGCGCTTTGTTCGCCGGATTTTGAAGATCCGCACACAATTTTATACGGGCATAACCGTAAGGACGGCACGATGTTTGGAAGGTTAAAGCGCTATGGGACGGATCCGGATTACTACAAAGACAACCGCTTTTTTACCGTTTACACGCCAAGCGGATGCTTCCGGTACGAGATTTTTGCCTGGTACGAGGCCGGGCAGGAGGATACCGTGTATCGGGTCGGTTTTGCCGCAGATGAGGAATTTGAAAAATTTGCGGCAGAGCTTGGGCAGAGGTGCAGTGCGGATACCCAAACTGCCGCGGGCAGGGACGATAAGGTGCTTACCCTCTCGACCTGTTCTGCCGCGGGGAGGCGGTTTGTCGTCCACGGAAAACGAATAGAAGGAGAATGAAGATGAAGCCGGAAGAATTGGTACAGACATTGATGAAGATGTATAAAGAGACCCGGGAGGGAAAGCTGAGCTGGAAGCTCGCGGTGCAGACGACGGAAGGGAATGACGAAGTGTATACGGTTGAGGAAGAGGGACAGATGTGGACGGTGGACGAATGCTATGTCTCCTACGACTGCGAATACAGGGGGAAGGAATTCTGCATGATCTCGTACGAGATGATCAAAACTTCCGGCGAACAGGTGCGCACCATGAATTATATTTTCCTGCCGCCGCTTGAGATCGGAAGAGCGTCGTGTAGGGAAAGAGTGTGGTA
>CAMSEJ010000309.1 GCA_947057405.1 uncultured Roseburia sp. | reverse complement strand
AAAGGAGAGGTTTCCGGGCAGCCTTAGTGGGGTAGCGGTTGGGAGCAAAGCCTGACAAGATATGCGCGATAGCTTGTTCAAAACCAATGGAGGATGTGCTGGAAGTATACCAGACGCCGTATAACCCGCTGCGCCCGGTGGTATGCATAGATGAAACGAATAAACAGCTGATAAAAGAGGAACGTATCCCCTGTGAGCCGGGGAATCCGGAAAAAGTTGATTCCGTATATATCCGTAACGGTGTAGCGAATGAGCATATTTTCTAACAAGATAGAAGATGTCGGTAACAGAAGACGCTGATACAAAACCGTCTATTTTATGTTCTTCACAAAGCTTCAGAATCTTGTAAGAATCCTATATAAAAGGTCCTCTTTCCAAGTAAAACATCAATAATTACGTTCGTATCACATATTATTTTCATATTTTAACAGACGCTTCTCCCGTAAAGAATCCATATCAATACCGGAGGAAATACCGCCAAGCAATCCACCGCAGAAACTTGTATGTAAAAATCATGCGAAACAACAAAAAATCAAATTGAAATTATATTTTATAACTCCTGACAGAGCTGCATCCAAACACTCAGCCTAAATAAACCCAGCAACGCAGCCTCCTTCCGGCGGCGCAATACCACCCCTTCCGCCCCCTTACCGCAGCAAAATCCCCTTCCGAAATCTCTTGTAAAATACAACATAGTATCATATAATAATACGAGTGTAAGAAAGCCGGACCCCATAATACATATCCGGCAAAGGAAAAGGGGCTTTATATGAGACATTTAAAACAACTGTTGGGGCGCTTACCATACCGGCATATACAGGGAAGCCTGGATCGTGAAATTACGGATGTGATTTACGATTCCCGCAAGGTGGTAAAAGACGCCCTGTTTGTATGCATCAAAGGAACTGCCGTTGACGGGCATGCCTTTGCAGAGGATGCGGTAAAAGCCGGCGCGGCGGCGCTGATTGTTTCCGAACCCGTAGAGGTTCCAAAAGAGACTGCCGTTATTTTGGTCGAAGATACGCGGTATGCGCTTGCTCTGGTTTCCGCAGCTTATTTTGATTTCCCTGCGGAACGGCTGAAGGTTATCGGCATTACCGGGACAAAGGGAAAAACGACAACAACCTATCTTGTCAAATCCATCTTAGAGGGCGCAGGCCATAAGGTCGGGCTGATTGGCACGATTGAGACGATTATTGCGCAGGAGGCGATTCCGTCTGCCAATACCACGCCGGAGTCTTATCTGATCCAGAAGTATTTCCGCAGGATGTTAGATGCCGGCTGTGACTGCTGTGTCATGGAGGTTTCCTCACAGGGGCTTATGATGCACCGGACGGCGGGCTTTGTGTTTGAGATGGGGATTTTTACCAATCTGGAGCCGGATCATATCGGGCCGAATGAGCACGCGTCTTTTGAGGAATACCTGGAATGCAAGAGCCTTCTGTTTTCCCAGTGCAGGATTGGGATATTAAATGCGGATGATAAGCATTATAAAGATATGATAAGGCACCGTACCTGTGAGGTGGAGACGTTTGGGTTTGGCGAAGAGGCAGAGCTTCGCGCAAACGGCGTAAGGCTGGTAAAGCGGCCGGGGTACCTGGGAGTGGCGTACCGGGTGTCCGGGCTTATGGATTTTGATGTGGAAATTGACGTGCCGGGACGGTTCAGCGTATACAATTCCCTGGCTGCCATTGCAATCTGCCGGCATTTCGGGGCAGATGCGGACGTGATGGTGCGGGCGCTTAAGGCGGCAAAGACAAAGGGCCGGATTGAAATGGTAAAGGTTTCGGACGAGTTTACGCTGATGATTGATTATGCGCACAATGCCATGAGCTTAAAGAGCCTGCTTTCCACGCTGCGGGAATATGAGCCGGGAAGGCTGGTCTGCCTGTTCGGCTGCGGCGGCAACCGCTCCAGGGCAAGGCGGTTTGAAATGGGAGAGGTTTCCGGTAAGCTGGCGGATCTGACCGTTATTACGTCGGATAACCCGCGTTTTGAGGAGCCGCAGGCGATTATAGACGATATTAAGACCGGAATCGGTAAAACAGACGGGCAGTATGTGGAAATTGCGGACCGCAAGGAGGCGATCCGGTATGCGATTGCGCACGGGAAGCCCGGAGACGTTATTGTGCTTGCCGGGAAAGGGCATGAGGATTACCAGGAGATTCGGGGCATAAAATACCCGATGGATGAGCGGGATCTGATAGCCCAGGTGCTCAGAGAGCTTAAAGCGGAAGGGTAAGCAGGTGGTAGAATGGCATATTATGCCGATGTGATAGTGGACATTTCCCATGAAAACCTGGATCATACGTTTCAGTACCGGATACCCGAACCGCTTTTGGAGCAGGTTTACCCGGGCGTACAGGTCGTGGTTCCGTTCGGAAAGGCAAACCGCAGGATCCGCGGGTTTGTTCTGGAGGTGACGGATCGGGCATCGTTTGAGCCGGAGCGGATGAAAGAGGTAGATTCGGTCTTTGCGGACGGCGTAGCGGTGGAAGGGCAGCTTATCGCCCTTGCGGCATGGATCCGCAGAAATTACGGCGGCACGATGAACCAGGCACTAAAGACGGTCATTCCCATTAAGCGCAGGACAAAGGTGAAACAGAAGCGGACGGTCTGCCTTACCATGGGAGAAGAAGAGGCGCGCGGACGGCTTGCGGAGTTTGAACAAAAACACCATACGGCAAGGGCACGGCTGCTTGCGGAGCTGCTGCGGCACCCGGCGCTTTCGTATGAGGTGGTAACACAGAAATTAAACGTACCGGCATCGGTCATTCGCGCACTCGAACAGCAGCGGATTTTAAACGTGCAAAGCGATACAGATTACCGCAATCCGGTGGCCCATATCAAAGGCAGGGAATACCGCACCGTATTAAACGATGCGCAGAAGGCGGCGGCAGACGCGGTATGCGCGGATTTCAATCACGGCATCCGCTGTACGTACCTGCTGCACGGCGTGACGGGCAGCGGCAAGACGGAAGTGTATATGGAACTGATTGCAAATGTCATTGCGTCCGGACGGCAGGCAATTGTACTGATACCGGAGATTGCGCTGACGTACCAGACGGTGATGCGTTTTTACGGACGGTTCGGAGACCGGGTTTCGATTTTAAATTCCAGGCTTTCCCCCGGCGAGCGCTACGATCAGTTCCTGCGCGCGAAGGAAGGGGAACTTGATATTATGATCGGGCCGCGCTCCGCTTTGTTTACCCCGTTTTTAAAGC
>CAMSEJ010000308.1 GCA_947057405.1 uncultured Roseburia sp. | reverse complement strand
TTGCCAGTATGTTCAACCAGATGAACGAACTCACCAGCTCCGCCGGAGACGAAAACCGGCGCAAGAATTTTATCAGCCAGGCGCAGGTGTTTACCGCTTACTTCCACGATGTGGCAAACGGCTTAAACGATTTGCAGAAGGACTGCAACGAACAGGTAAAAGCCCTGGTGCAGACCATAAATGCCAGTTCCGCCAAAATAGCTTCTCTGACCAAGCAGATCAACGTAATTGAGCTTGAGGGCGGGACGGCAAATGAGCTGCGTGACCAGCGAGCGCTGATTATCGACGAATTATCCGAAATCGTCCCGGTCACCGTACAGGAAACGCCGGTTGCCAACACCAATTATCCGGATATGTATCTGGGCGGGACGAATTATGTGGTAAAAATAGACGGCCAGACACTGGTCAATACCTTTGAATACAGGTCACTCACCTGCGTACCCCGGGAGTATAAGGCGAACCAGACCGATGCAGACGGGCTGTACGATATCGTCTGGTCGGACACCAAAGCCAATTTCAATATGAATTCCTATACGATGGACGGTTCACTGAAAGCGATCCTGGAGGTGCGCGACGGCAACAACGCCGAGAACTTCCAGGGGAAGGTAACGGAGGCTACTCCGAACAGCATTTCCATTAAGCCGACTACCATGACGACCGTAGAATCCATGAATATGCCTGGAGAAGGGATCATTACCGTAAAGAACAAAGAGTACCACTACACCGATTTCAAGGCTGAGCTGGACGAAAACGGCAATGTCATTTCCTATAAGTTTGAACTCGAAGAGGGGCTAGACGCGGCACAGATTGGAGGAATTGCCGGCAGCAAGGCGCGGATCGGCGCGACCATAGACAGCATGGGAATTCCGTATTATATGAGCCAGATGAACGAGTTTATCCGAAATTTTGCCGAACGCTTCAACGCATACCAGCTGGAAGGCGTCGACTTAAACGGCAATCCGATGGGGGCGTTTTTTGTGGCAACCGCATTTGACGGGGAAGAGTTTGACTTTTCGGATCAGACGGTAAGCAAGGACGGCGTAACCGACAGCTCTTCCGTAATTACCGCCACATCCAGCTCCTATTACCAGCTCACCGCATTTAATTTTAATGTCGCAGACGCCAGTATCCGGGATTCCGCCCGGTTTTCCACGACAAAAGACATCACGGGCGAAGATGTGGACATTGACGCCCATGATATCATTGACGAAATGCTAAAGCTGCAAAGCGATGTAAAAATGTTCCGCGGCAGCAGCGCCGAGGGCTTCTTAAGCTGTATTTACACCGATATTACGGTTGATACCAACGAAGTAAAGATGTTTTCGGAGAACTTCAATGACATCAAGAGCGCAATTACCAACCAGCGCCTTTCCCTCTCCGGGGTAGACGAGGACGAAGAGGGGCTTGATATGCTCAAATTCCGGAATGCATACAATCTTGCGGCCCGTATGATGCAGTGTATGCAGCAAATGTACGACAAACTAATCAACGAAACCGGTGTATAAGCCATCGGGCGGATTTGAAATATGCGTTCTGCCGGATCTGCGCCGCAATTTGTACCGTTTGCATCGAAGCCGGTACAAAGGTATCATAAAGCGGCTTGCGCAGACGGCAGCAGCGCTTGTTCAAACCCGCTCCGGGGGCTGCCCGTTTGACAGGAGGAATAAAATATGCGGATAACCAACAACATGATGCTTCACAATACAGCGCTTAATATAAACGGGAACAAGGTCAACGTTTTAGACCTCAATTCACAGATGACCTCGCAGAAAAAAATTCAGCGGCCGTCCGATAACCCGGTCATTGCCATCCGTTCCCTGCGGCTTCGGACATCGCTCAGCAAAATCAACCAGTATTATGACAAAAACATTCCGGACGTAGAGTCATGGCTTGAGACGACCGAAACAGCCCTCAAAAACATGAACAAAATACTGACCGACGTCAAAAGCCAGTGCAACACAGGATCCAACGATTACCTGACTGAAGACGACCGGAACACCATATTAAAGGGTTTAACCGCCTTAAAGACACAGCTTTACGAAGAGGGGAACGCGGACAATGCCGGAAGGACCGTTTTTACCGGATATAAAACCAGCTCCCAGCTTACCTTTATGACGGACGAAACCGAAACCTCCTACAACATTTCACAGAAATTTACCTACAAAGACATGGAGGAGTTTACCTACTACAGCGGCAAAGTCGATCTGCCGAATACCGCAGACGAGGTCCTTTTAACAGACAACGTACCCGAAATCGGCAAAGAAAGCTTCGACCGTATCCGGCTTGCTTACGACGGAATCGACGGCATTGAGAACTTAAGCTACAGCTACGGCGGCGAAACGGTAACCTTCGAATCCGGCGTACCCGAAGCGGACGGCAGCATTGTCTATACTGCAACCAACAGTATGGGCGACGATGTCACTCTGACCGTATACGCAACCGAAGACGACTGGGCAGCCGCCAACGACGGGGTAAAGACCGTAGAGCCGGGCGAAATGGTGCTGATCCGTACCTCCGGTGATCTGATTGTCGGCAGCGACCTGAGCACGGAACTTAAATCCAATAAAGCCGAGTTTGACATCAACTACCAGAAAACAGGCTTTGAAAAGGGCGTGCTGCGTCCGGAATATTACTACAACTGCACCGACGTGACCGATCCGGCCAATCCGATTGAATATACCAAATTTGATGCGGACGGTAATAAAATCTACGAAGACATCAACTATACGGTTGCGTTAAACCAGACCTTAAAGGTCAACCTGCAGGCAGACGAAGTGTTTGATATGAGCATTTACCAGGACGTGATTGAGCTGACGGACACCGTACAGGCGGCCATCAATGCCCACGACAAAGTAAAGCGCTTAGAGGAAATGCAGAAAGAAGCCCAGTACGCGGACTGCCAGGAACAGTTAAAGGTGTGGCTGGACGCCGCCAAAAAAGAAGCCGATTACGCGGACAAACGTTTAACCGAGCAGTTTAGCGCCGGGATTGGCAAATTTGACAAATATATGGAAAAGCTCAACATGGCATATACCGAAGTCGGCGCCAGGGGCGATCAGCTGGAGATGACAGAAGCCAGAATGAGCAACCAGCAGCTTACGATTCAGGATTTGAAATCCACCAATGAAGACAAAGAGCTGTCCGATATCATCATCGAATATACGGCAGCCTACAACGCATATAAGATCGGAAGAGCACACGTCTGAACTCCAGTCACATGGCATGAT
>CAMSEJ010000307.1 GCA_947057405.1 uncultured Roseburia sp. | reverse complement strand
ATCTGCACGATGGCAATGGATTTCTGGGCAAGCTTAGAGCATAAGATCTACTACAAGTTTGAAGGGAATGCGCCCGGGTATATCAGCAGGGATCTGCGGGAGTGTTCCGGCATTGTGTCCATGTTAGACGCGAAGATGCTCAGCCTGAACGAAGCGATTTTAAAAGCCAAAAGGGAACAGGAGGAACTGCCCGGACAGCCGTAACGGGCAGGGACAGAAATAAGAAAGAAAACTCCCGGGGCAATCCGTACAGGAATGCTCCGGGGGTTTTGTGTCCCGCTTCGTAAAGTACTATGCCTGGTCTGCGGTGGCGTCCGTTCCTTCCGTTCCGTTTTTCCATGCGTCAAATTTCTTGATAACGGCGTCATAGGTTCTCTGGGAGATATCCGGAAGCGTCTTGCCCCAGCTCTTGGTTGCCTGTGAAAAGCCCTTTTTGAACGCTGCCAGAAGCTCGTCTGCCTTTTTCGGGTCATTGCCGCTTAATGCTTTGGCGAAATCCAGAATACGGTCGGAGGTTTTTTCTACGCCCCAGTAGCCGTCTTCCGCAATGTCTGCCTGTGCCTGTGCTTTTACGTCAGCGGAAACGGTGAAGTTGCCGCCGGCTAAGAACTGCCACATGCTGTCCGCATTGCCGATTGCCGCGCCCTGTTTTTTCATCATCTTTTCTACAAGGCCGCGCAGCTGTGAAACCCTTGCGTCGGAATCCGCTTTTAACTGGCTGATGAGTGCGGAATTCTTTTTGACGTAATCGGTATTGACGGTGGAAGAGGTTTTCTCATATACCACCCCGGTTTGCTGCTGTTTGTTCTCCTGTGTCTCTTTGGAAACTTTCTGTTCGGATGTTTTTGCAGCGGATGTCCCGGCTGCTGCAGAAGCATAGGAAGTGTTGTTTACTGCATTTACACTCATAATACTTACCCTCCTTGGCATAATAAACTATATCCATATATTTGGTATCAATTAACATATCGGCAGCCGCTAAGAAAAAGTAAAGTGGAATTGATCTTTTTTTTGTTTAATGGTAAAATCATGTATGCAAAATACATCCGATCCAACACATAGGAGGAAAAGAAATGGAGAAGATAAGCGTAAAGGCGCTGGCCAAAGTGAATCTGGGGCTGGATGTACTCCGGAGGAGGGAAGACGGTTACCATGAGGTCAGAATGATTATGCAGACCGTTCATTTGTACGATCAGCTCGAGCTCAAAAAAACAAATGAGCCGGGTATTTTTATCAAAACAAATCTGGATTTTCTGCCGACCAATGAAAGTAATCTGGTTTATCAGGCCGCGCAGCTGGTACAAAAAACGTTTGGACTGAAAAAAGGGGTGGCAATTGATTTGCAGAAGCATATCCCCATTGCGGCGGGAATGGCAGGAGGAAGCACGGATGCAGCGGCAGTCTTGTACGGCATGAACAAGATATTCCGCCTGGGGCTTAAGTATACCAGGCTGATGGAGCTTGGAGTGTCGATTGGGGCGGACGTGCCGTACTGCCTGATGCGGGGCACCGCTTTGGCGGAAGGTATAGGGGAGAAATTAAGAAGCCTTCCCCCGATGCCGAAATGTCCGGTGCTGATCGCAAAGCCGGGTATCAGTGTTTCCACAAAGATGGTTTATGAAAATTTGAAGCTGGACGGTAAAGTCAGGCATCCGGATATCCGTACGCAGATAACGGCAATCCGGCGCAGGGATTTAGATGCAGTGGCGGCAAATATGGGCAATATTTTAGAGACGGTTACGATTCCCCGGTATCCTGTCATTGACGAGATCAAGCGCTGTATGCTCGAAAACGGGGCGTTGGGCGCGTTGATGAGCGGGAGCGGCCCTACGGTGTTCGGCCTGTTTTCCGACGCGGGACGGGCAAGGGAGGCTTTTGACGCGGTACGCAGATCTCATTTGGCGAAGCAGGTTTATCTGACCAGTATTTACAACAACCGAAGGTAACTGACATGGAGGGACTATGGATGATTTAGAATTAAATGCCAATGCATACCTGCCTTTGCGGGATGTGGTTTTTGCTACGCTGCGGGAGGCGATTTTAAAAGGAGATCTTAAGCCTGGAGAACGGTTGATGGAGCTGCAGCTGGCCGCTAAACTGGGTGTCAGCCGTACACCGATCCGGGAAGCAATCCGGATGCTGCAAAAGGAAGGGCTGGCGGTGACGATCCCGAGGAAGGGCGCGCAGGTTGCCGCCATGACGCAGAAGGATATGGAAGATGCCTTACAGATCCGGGAGGCGCTTGAGATTTTAGCGGTACGGCTCGCATGCGAACATATCACGAAGCAGCAGCTTGCTGCATTGGAGCACAATATCGCATTGTTTGAAGCGTCCGTCAAAGCAAATGATCTGGCGCAGATGGCGCAGGCAGACATTGCGTTTCACGACATGATTTACGAAGCGGCCTCCAATCCCAGGCTGATGGGGGTGCTGAACCATCTGCGGGAAAATGTCTACCGCTACCGTGTAGAATATTTAAAAGACGATAAGAATCACCCCCGGCTGCTGGAAGAGCACAGGCAGATTGTCGCGGGGCTAAAGCGGCAGGAGAAGGAGCATGTGTCGGAGATAATGAAACAGCATTTGAGCAACCAGGCGGCGGCGATGAAGGATATTATCCGCGCGCAGGAATAAAATCATACAGGAAAGAAGATACTAGGGTAGGAATAGCATTTGGGCTGTTCCTACTTTTTTTATAGGAATGGATGAGAAAACCGGAATGGAAAAAGAGTTATCAAAGAATAAAGAGGCGTTTTTAGCGCTGTTGGGTGAATCCGCCGACATTAAAAAGAAATCCATGCAGCTGGGGCTTCACAGGGACGTTGGCTGTTTTATTGCTTATATCGAGGTGACGGGCGGAAGCTTCCTGTTTGAAAATTCCGTAGTCGGAAAGCTGTTAAACCAGTTCTGTGAAATGACCGGGGACGAAATCCGCGAAAGCCTTGCCGTCAATGCGTTAGGCATTTCGGATATGACGCTTTTTGATACGGTAGAAGAGGCGGCCGGAGGCATGTTTGCGGGCGACGTGATCTTATTTGTGGACGGGCTGGCCCAGGCGGTAAAAATTCCCGATAAGGGATATCCTGCCATGTCTTTACAGCCGCCGGAATCGGAAAAGGTGATTCGGGGCTCAAAGGAAGGGTTTATGGATTCCGTCAAGGTCAACAGCGCCCTGATCCGCAAACGCCTGCGGACGCCGAAGCTGAAGGTAGAGGAAATCCGGGTCGGTAC
>CAMSEJ010000306.1 GCA_947057405.1 uncultured Roseburia sp. | reverse complement strand
GCGACTCCGCTGATGACCGGAAATGCGGCGGATCCCAAATATGACTTGACGGAGCTGCCGATGACGTATGCAGACGGAGACACCACGAAAGCGTATGAAGCCATCCGCCTGGTTATGAACGCCAACGGCAGCAACGGGCATGATCAGGGTGTCTGGGGCAACCCGCGTATTATGACAATTGCGGACGAATGGCCGGGCAGCGGCTTTGAAGAGCCGAAAGAGGACAGCGTAAATATCCGGGTAAACGGCGTTGACTTAGAAGGCTTTGATCCGGAAATCAAAGAGTACAGCGTAACCTTAAATTACGGCGCGGCATTGCCGCAGGTAACCGCTCAGGTCTTTGAAAACGGCGGCAGCGTTCCGGTAAAGGTTACCGAACTGAACGAACTGCCGGGGGATGTAACCGTTTCCTATGACAACGGGACGCCGACGGCTTATACCATTCATTTTACAAAAGACCGTGCAATTGAAGGGGAAACGGCGTACCTGTCGGATCTCGCAAAGCTTGCAGAGCTTGAGGGCCCGGCATCTTACCGAAACGGGAATCTTCTGTACGCGTATACCGGTGCGGGCGCCATTTATAAAGACAGGAGCGAGGGAAGCGGGAGCGTGACGAAGCTGCAGTTAAAGAAAGACGATTCCGCGATTCAGATGTACGGCCACGGGTTTGCAGGCAGGGCGCAGCAGGTGCTGGATTTTGATATTTCGAGCCGGCAGGCGGGAATTTTCCGTGCGGATGTGGGCATTGATTATGTTATGAAGCCGGGGACGGGCACGCAAAACCCAAAAGGCCCGACGATCCGGTTTGAAGTATGGGCGCATAAGAGCGCGGCGCAGGTAAACTACGGCAATACAAAGCTGACACCGGACGGAACGGATCAGGAAGGCTTTGAACAGGAAGGCTGGGTGAAGCTGGCGGAATCTCCGGTAATGTCCAACGGGGATTATCACGGCACACTGGAAACGCAGGAGAACCTGCACCGTTTCAACGTAGATCTGACTTATTTAGACGGCAGGGAAACGAAAAGCTATGAAGCGCTGCGGCTGGTTATGAACCCGGCGGACGGCAGCGTAACAGACGACCAGGGAATCTGGGGCGACGCCAGGGTAGACTTTATCCGGGAAGAGACGGCGTTGATGGAGCTTCCGATCCTGGACAATACCAAGATTACGGCAGACGAAAACGGCGTCAGCGTGCCGATTCTGCTCAACGGCATTGATACCGGCACAGACCGTATCTTTGACATTATGCTGGCGGCTTACGATAAGGACGGACGTCTGGCAGGCTGTACGACAGAACGCTATAACGCGAAGGATACCGGTTCCAATATTGACAGCACGATTGCGGTAAATTATGACACGGCAGCGGCAGGAGACGCCAGACAGGTATTTATGATCTGGTACGGCGACGAAGCGGCAGCGCCGGTATTCGGTACCTTTACCAGGACAGGAACGGGCGGGTTTTTCTACGATAAGCTTTCCTATGTCAACGGTACGGCCGAAAACCCGAAGGCATCCATTCACATAGATGCCGCCAAAGACGAAGTAACCGTAAGCGGGACGGGATTTGAGCCAAACAGTGCATTGTCCTTTACCGCCGTGTATGAGCAGGGCAGGGCGGCGCGCGCGGCATCCTCTGAACTGCCGGATTACATCGGGCAGCTCAAAGCGGATGCTTCCGGTCAGTTCCGTTATACCTATGTATCCAATTATGACGTAGACGAAAAATCCAACATTGACGTGACCATCGGCGGGCAGGGGCTTGCGGCCGCCGTAAAAGCGACAACAAGGACAGCCGTATCGCCGGAGCGGGCGCCGGTTGAAAATAAGCCGGGAACGGCGGTTTATAACGATAAGAAGATAGACGTATCCCAAATAGAAGGGCTGTTTGATCTGGATCCGAATGCAGGAAGCCCGCGGTACAGCGTAGTGGGCGGCGGAACCGGAGAAGCCGTTCTGGAACAGGACGGGAAAACCCTAACCGTCAGCGTTCCGGGAACCGTCCGGATCGGCGCAGTGACCGCACCGACGGATACACATGCTTCCGGCGCACGGGTTATCGCGGTGCTGACCGTCAACAACAACAGCGACAGAAGCGTACTGACAGAGCTGATCCGCCTGGCAGAAGGCAAGGAGGCTTCGGATTATACGGCAGAAAGCCATGCCGCTTTACAGGATGCCGTAAAAGCGGCGAAGCTTACGGCGGCAGACGCAAACGCACTGCAGAACGCACTGGATGAGGAAGCGTTATCCGTGCTGCAGGCTGTCTGCGGATTACAGGCATCCGGCAGCGCACAGCCTGTCACCGCCGGGGAACTGCACGCGGCAATCGCGCTTGCGGAATTAAAAGAAGAAATCAATTTTACGGCGGCAAGCTGGGAGATTTTACAGACTGCCTTAACCGGGGCGAAAGAAACCGCGGCGCTGGAACCCATACCGCAGCCGGCGCTGGAAGCAGCCGTAACCAATCTGCTTGCGGCATTGGGCGGCATGGAAATCCAGAATGAAAGAACGTATCTGCAGGATTTTAACGCGCAGGCGGCATTGCCGGAAGGCTGGAGCGGTTTGCCGTACAACAATATGGCGCAGTTTCTGGCAGTAGAAGCGGCTTCCGGCGCTCCGGCAGGATATCCGGAAGGTGTAACCGGAAACGCGGTGCATGCAGCCGGCAGCGGCGGCGGAGCCAGGGGAGCGCGTATCGCGTACTCGGAATACGGCACGCCGGCGCAGGCGGCATATGATTTTGACGTATATCTGAATCCGTCGCCGACAAGCGGCCCGAATGTATTTTACTTAGAACAGGGCAATCCGGAAACACCGCCGAATGCGGGAACATCGGGATATCCCCTTACGTCGACTTTCTTTGCGCTTGCAAACGGAATGACGGCTGCTAATACGCTGCAGTATTACGATTATAATGCCAAAGACTGGGTGACCGTTCCGGACGGCAGCGGAAAATGGCTGCATGTGACGGTAAAAGCGGATTTTGCACAGAGTAAGGTTTCCTTCATTATCCGAAACGGGGATACCATACTGGCCGAAGTATCCGAAGAATCCGCGTTTACCTTTGCGGAAACCGTAACGGCGTTTAACCGGATTACAATGGCGGCTCCGCGCAACGGCGGAACCGTAAACTGCAATATCTGGCTGGACAACTTTGCCGTGACGGGCGTATTTACCTCCGGAACGATCCGGGTTACGCAGGTAGGCGTAAAAGAAGAAGGCATACAGGTACCCTCCGGGA
>CAMSEJ010000305.1 GCA_947057405.1 uncultured Roseburia sp. | reverse complement strand
CAAATCTCCCACTAAGTGTGGAATACATCTGCCAGAAAGCATTTTTCAAACACGCTCTAACTTAAAACCCAGTACAGGGCCGGAACAGAGGACGGTGCATACTTTTAAGAAAACAGGACAATATCTTTTTAAAAGAGGCACTTTGCCGGAAAGCCCTTGCCATTTTTCCATTTTGTGGTAATATGGAAACGGAATGAATGTTTATTATTTTAATGCTGCGTTAATGGAAGCCGGTTAGAGTAGATACCGGCAAACGAAAGGAAGGCCGAAATGAAAAAGATCAATTTTAATGTCCCGCCGGTCGTCGGGGAAGAACTGACATATATTGCAGACGCTGTCCGGACAGGTAAAATCTGCGGGGACGGGAAATATACCAAACTGTGCAATGAATGGCTGGAGAAAAAGACCGGGTCTGCCGCGTGTCTTTTGACGACTTCCTGTACGCACGCAACCGAGCTGGCGGCGATTTTATGCGGGATTCGGGAAGGGGACGAGGTTATAATGCCGTCGTATACCTTTGTTTCCACGGCAGACGCCTTTGTGCTGCGCGGGGCAAAGGCGGTCTTTGTGGATGTCCGGCCGGATACGATGAACATAGACGAGAACCTGATTGAAGCGGCGATTACGGAACGGACAAAAGCCATTGTCCCGGTTCATTATGCGGGCGTAGCGTGTGAGATGGATCGGATCATGGAAATTGCCCGAAAACACCATCTGTATGTGATAGAAGATGCGGCGCAGGGCATGATGGCTTCTTATAAGGGAAAGGCGCTTGGGTCAATCGGCGACATTGGCTGCTACAGCTTCCATGAGACGAAAAATTACAGCATGGGAGAGGGCGGCGCTGTTTTACTGCGCGACGGAGCATACAAAGAGCAGGCGGAAATTGTCCGGGAAAAAGGGACGAACCGGAGCAAATTTTTCCGCGGCGAGATCGATAAGTATACCTGGGTGGAGGCCGGCTCCTCTTACCTGCCAAGCGAACTGAACGCGGCTTACCTCTGGGCGCAGCTTCTGCATGCAGACGACATCTGCCGGAGCAGGATGCGGGTGTGGAAGCGGTACGAGGAAGCGTTTCTGCCGCTTAAGGAGGCGGGCAGGATTGAGCTGCCCCATGTTCCGGAGGGCTGTGTGCACAATGCGCACATGTTTTATATTAAGGCGAAGGATCTGGCGGAACGCACGGAATTGATTTCCTTTTTGAAGGCACGGGATATTCTGGCCGTATTTCACTATATTCCGCTGCATACTGCTCCGGCGGGAATCCGGTACGGCAGGTTTCACGGGACAGATCGTTATACGACAAAAGAGAGTGAACGTCTGGTGCGTCTGCCGCTGTATTACGGCATGGAGGAAGAGGATACAGAGCGCGTGATACAGGCGGTGTCAGAATATTACAGGAAATAACAGGGAGTAGAAGCAGGATGCGCATAGAAGGAAAAGGGGTTGTACTGACAACCATGACAGACAGCGATACGGAAGATATTGTGCGGTGGAGGAACCGGGATTTTGTCCGCCGCATGTTTTTATATCAGGCTCCGTTTACCTGTGAAGGGCACAGAAGCTGGATTAGAAATATGATAGAAACAGGAAAGGCGGTTCAGTTTATCATCCGGGAAAAAGAGAGCGGAGAAAAAATCGGCTCTGTGTACCTTAGGGATATTGACCGGACGAACCGAAAGGCGGAATTCGGGATATTTATCGGAGAAGCGGACAAGCTGGGCTGCGGCTACGGGAAAGAAGCGGCGGATTTGATGACGGAGTACGGATTTTCGGTTTTGCATTTAAACAAAATATTTTTACGGGTTTTGGCAGATAATAAGAGGGCCTGCCGCAGTTACCGGAAAGCGGGCTTTACAGAAGAAGGGCTGTTCCGGCAGGATGTCATCCTGGACGGGCAGAAAAAAGATCTGATATTTATGGCAAAATTTGCCGGGGAGAACGCATGAAGATTTCAATTGTAATCCCCTGCTACGCTTCCGCAAAATTTCTGCGGAAGACCGTAGGGGAAATCAGGGAAAAAATGGAGAGCATGGCGCAGTACCAGTACGAAGTGATTTTGGTCAACGACTGTTCTCCGGACAGTACCTTTGAGGTGATCCGCAGCCTCGCAGAAGAGGACGGGCATATAACAGGGATCAACCTGGCCAAAAATTTCGGGCAGCATGCGGCTTTGATGGCGGGATTTCAGTATGTGACAGGCGACATTGTGGTCTGCATGGACGATGACGGGCAGACGCCCGCGGAAGAGCTGCATAAGCTTTTGGACGCCATTTCAGACGACTGCGACGTGGTTTACGCCAGGTATAAGACGAAAAAGCACGCGTGGTACCGCAACCTGGGCAGTAAGATAAACAGCCTGATGACGGAATGGATGCTCGGTAAGCCGCGGGATTTGTATATTTCCAGTTATTTTGCCGCCAAGCGGTATATCGTGGACGAGATGAAAAAGTACAGCCATGCGTTTCCTTATGTTATCGGCCTGGTGCTGCGTACAACAAAGAATATCAGGAATGTGGACGTAAACCACCGCGACCGGGAAATCGGGGAATCCGGGTATTCTTTAAAGAAGCTGTTTGCGCTCTGGCTCAACGGGTTTACGGCATTTTCGATTATGCCGCTGCGCCTGGCGGATCTGATGGGGGCAATCTGCGCGGGCGGCGGGTTTTTGTTTATGGTGTACGTGGTGATACGGCGGATTTTATACGGCGATTCCGGCGTGATGGGCTGGTCGTCTTTGATTTCCGTGGTTTTGTTTATCGGGGGGATTATGATGTGCATCCTGGGCATTATCGGAGAGTACATCGGGCGTATTTATCTGTGTATTAATCATGCGCCGCAGTATGTGATCAAAGAAACGGTGGAAAAAGGAGAAAAAGAATGAAAAAAGGATTCACCGTAAAGGAAAAACGGTGGCCTGCGGTACGGGAAACGGTTTTGGCTGCCGCTGCGCTGGAAGGATATTTGCTGTTTGAACTGATTAATGTCGGCAGCGGTTTTTCATTGTGGCGGGTTGCAGCGAATGCGCTTCCCGTTTATATTTTTGTGCGGATTTTATATCTGGTTACCAATTCATTAAAAGTGACGGTGCTTTGTTCGGGGATTCTGTGTTTTCTGGCTTCCACGGCAAATTATTATGTGTATTTGTTCCGCGGCAGGCCCATTCTGCCGTGGGATTTGGATTCCATGGGGACGGCGGCGAGTGTAATGGGCGGCTATACTTACGAACCGACCTGGCAGATGGTATGTGCGTTTTTCCTGCTTAT
>CAMSEJ010000304.1 GCA_947057405.1 uncultured Roseburia sp. | reverse complement strand
TTCCCTACACGACGCTCTTCCGATCTCAGGTTCGATGCCAGATATAGATAAATTTCCTCCTTCCCCCCTTTGGCGCACGCAACCTGCTGATACGGCGGCTCTTCCCCTATCAATGTAATCCGGCACTTGCCGTACCCGGACGTTCGGTTTGCCCCTACATATCCCGTTTTATCCTGTAACGCCCGCTTCAGCCACCCGGCTAATTCCTCTTCTTCCCCGTCTACTGCAATATAGGCGCGGAAATGCTGTCCCGCTGATAAAACGCTTTTACGGAAAATATTTTTATCTTTTACGCAGATATTCAGCGCGTCCTCCTGTTCCGGGGACATATACTGCAGGGTATCCCTGTCCCATACGCAAAATTTTCCGATAGACGCCCGTTTGTATCCTCCGATCTCTGCAAGGGGATCTGCTACGTTATTTTTAAGCTCCCCGTCCTGTCTTTTATTCTCATGAAACCCTTTGGGCGAAGGGAGCAGTTCTTTTTCGCCTGCCATCGGATATCCGTTATAGAACCGGGCCTTTGTCAGTATTTTCTGTTTCTTATCTTCATCCGCCATCTCTTCTTTTAGTTTCGCAATTACCATGCCGCGCAGCGTAGACCCCGGCAGATAGGAAAGCGTTTCCGTTTCTCCCGGTTTACTAAGATCCAGATTGGCAATAAAAACCGGCTGTACATTTCGTATCTCATATGCAATATATCGCATTCCCACGTTTCTACACCCCCTTTACCATGACATTCCCAAACCCTCTTGTACGCATTGTCCCCAGCCATTTCACGTAGCTTAAACATTCTTTTACAAGCTCTTCCTCCTCTTTTTTGCACAGGATTTCCCCTTCAAACAGAAACCCCTTTTTTACGCACCTGGCGTTCCGAAGCGATCCGTCTTTGCTCCTGCCGTCTTCGATTCTGGTAAAGGTGCGGATATCCGTAAAAAGGGAAAGCACCAAATCCATCTTTTGCCGCCTGGTATCCTCATCCGCTATATCGAGTTCCTTTTTCACCGCTTCCCGGATTCGGGACGGAAGCCTGAAATCAGATACGGTAAGCCTGTCCCCCGAATCGCCGGACATCTGGTTTAAATCCGTCTTTTCCCCTGCAGCGCCAAAAATCGCCGCAATCCGTTCCTTTGCCGCCTGCTCCTTGATCCACGCAAAATAATGTTCCATTTCCTCCCGCAATACCCCTTTGACACTGCTTCCGCTGATATAGGGAAACCCATATGCGTCATGGCGTACCGCAATATCTTCCCCGCCCGGGACGCTCTGCCCGGAACCAAAAACAGCATCCGATAACAGCTCTATCGTAACCTTCATCTTTTCCTCCTCCTACCATGTAATACAGGCGTCCATTAATTCAACCGCATCAAAAAGCATATTCCGCATTTCCCCGTCGAATGTCTGATAAAAAAGCATTTCTGACTGGTTTGCTTCCTTTAATCCATAGCAATCCCTGGCCTGCCATACCAGATCTTCCAACAGGTTTGCTTTCAGATAATTAAGCCCGGCCTTTTCCTCGTTTTTTAATGCGGCACGCAGCGACTTTAATTTCCCGCGGGCATAAGCCTCCTGCTTTTGTATGCAGGAAAGGAATGCCTGAAAATTTTCATACCTGCGGATCGGTTCTTTCTCTAAAAGCTTCGGATCGCCGCACACCAGATAAGGACGCATTTCCAAATGGTTTCCCTGCCTGTTCTCGTACTGCCTGCGGATCTGCGCCAGGCCGTTTTCCATTTCCCCAAATTCGATGTGCCAGTCGATCGCGCATACGTTTGCCGAGGCCTCTTCATCAAGCTGCGCAATCATCTTTTTTGCATTGGAACAAAGCTCCTCCGCCAGTTCATACGCCCGGTAAAACGGATATTTCTGATGCACGATTGCCACTCCCGCGCAGGCGGAATAATTTCTTTGATCCACCCCATTGACTAAATTCCAGATGTGTTTTAAATACGACACCGCACAAGAGAGGCCTATCCGCCCTTCCGTTACAAAACAGACGTCATCCCCTGCCAGGATAATATCCCGGACAGGAAAAAAATACTGGCCGTTTTTCTGTTTCAAATCCAGCTTTTCCGTCAGCATACCATTTTGGATCTGCGCGGCAGCATCCTTTAGCATTTCATAATAGGCCTGCTTAAAATGGGAATCAATAGCTTCTGAAAATTCTTTTTTAACCTTTTTATAATTCTGCCATCCCTGTTCGGATTTTTCCTGAATAGGTTCTGAAACCCGTTGTGCCAGCCTGCTTACCCGTTTCCCCATCAGATTGCCGTCGATGTGGACGACCGCAATAAAATTCCGCTCATCTTTACTGCCGCCAAGATCCCCAAACTGATAAGCCAGCTCATAATTTGCCAAAACCTCCCGCAGCTTTTTACCGGCGGGAAAATTTACCTGATAACGCTCCTGCAAATCCGCTTCTTTCTCCCCGCTTCCCATTGCCTCAATCCCAAATTTTTTCTGGCAGAACGAAGCCCGCCGCAATGCTTTTTTCTCTTCTAATTCATTCGTCAATTCCTTTTCGTTATCCTCGGGCGACAGGTTCGGCTTGTATTCTTGCAGCTTTACAAAAACCTCCAGGTCGTCAAATTTCTGCATAATATGTTTTGTCAGTTTTTTGGCAAATGCCTTCGCTTCTGTTTCGCCGGGAAATTCTAAAATGGTATGGCCTCCCCCATCATAGACGATGCTTCCTTTTTCAAATTCCTGCCGCGCCGCCTTCTGAAAGAACTCCCCGCTTGTGATGTACCGGATCAATTGCGAGGCATAAATATTGTTCGCCAGACGTTTCTTCCCGAAAATAAACGCCTGCTTCTGCGACACTTCTATCATCATAAGGTATCTTCCCATTCTTTTGCTCCTTTCTGGCCGGTTATTTTCTCTGCACCTGCTTCCGAATGGATTTTATAAATTCTTTGTAATTGCGATCCATCCATTTTCTCATGTTTTCCAATTTGATTGGCTTCTTGCCCCGTTCTGCCAAAAATTGGTTGATACAATATAATAAATGTTCACGGTTTAACTTCATTCCCCGCAGCAAGAGAGGATTGCACGAATAGCCAGTAACAGAAATCGTTTTATACAGCGCATTTTCATACATTTCCCGCGTCTGGTTCGGCAGGCTTTCATAATAATAGCTTAAGGCAAACGGATACATGTAATTGATTAGATCCTGTAAATCCTCCCGTTTATCCTTACGCCAGAATTCCATATCGTCCTTTGAATAGGCAGATCGGAAGAGCACACGTCTGAACTCCAGTCACATGGCATGATCTC
>CAMSEJ010000303.1 GCA_947057405.1 uncultured Roseburia sp. | reverse complement strand
AGATCATGCCATGTGACTGGAGTTCAGACGTGTGCTCTTCCGATCTCATTATTGCCGATTCCCTTAAGCTAAACCAGGTTTTTATCAACCTTTTGAGCAATGCCGTAAAATATACGCCTGCCGGCGGAACGATTACATTCCAGATTATCCAAAAGGCGACATTCCGTCACGGATACGGCGATTTTATTTTCCGGATCAAAGACAACGGCATCGGCATGTCTCCCGAATTTGCCCGTCATATTTTTGAGCCGTTTGAACGAGAAGTAACCGCCACCCAGAACGGCATTCAGGGAACGGGACTGGGTATGGCCATTACCAAAAACATTGTCGAAATGATGAACGGTACCATTTCGGTTGACACGGAGCCGGGCAAAGGCAGCGAATTTACGGTAGAAGTCACCTTAAAGCTGCAGGACATCGAAAAAAATACAGCGCAGATCCAGGAACTGAGCGGAATGCGCGCCCTGGTGGTAGACGACGACTTTAACACCTGCGACAGCGTCAGCAAGATGCTCAGGCAGATCGGCATGCGCCCCGAATGGACGACTTCCGGTCGGGAAGCCGTCTACCGCACCCAAAGTGCCCTTGCGGAGGAGGATGCGTTCCATACCTTTATTATTGACTGGCAGATGCCGGAGACAAGCGGATTAGAGACCGCCCGGAAAATCCGGCAGATCGCAGGAGAGCGCGCGTCGATTATTATTTTAACGGCGTATGACTGGTCCGATATTGAAAACGAAGCCAAAGATGCCGGTATCACCGCATTCTGCGCCAAGCCCCTGTTTATGTCCGATTTAAAATCCGTTCTGCTGGCCGCAAACAATCTGATTGACAAGGCAGAGGAACGCGCCGAATGGACGCTGGCCGATTTTACCGGAAAACGGATCCTGCTGGTGGAGGACATTGAGTTGAACCGGGAAATTGCAGAAGTGATCCTGACGGAAGCCGGTTTTGCCGTAGAAAGCGCACCGGACGGAACAGACGCCGTTACCATAATGGAAAAAGCGGAGGAATACTATTACGATGCCATTCTGATGGATGTACAGATGCCGATTATGAACGGTTACGAAGCCACCCGCGCCATCCGGAACCTTCCCCGAAAGGATGTCCGTACCCTGCCGATTATCGCCATGACGGCCAATGCACTGGAGGAAGACAAGGAAGCGGCTTTGAAAAACGGCATGAACGCACATATTGCCAAACCGATTGATATGGATGCTTTTATTGGGGTATTGAAGGAATTTTTACAGTGAATCCTATTTACCATTCCCCCCAAAATATGTTATACTTGGCAACAGATAACTTAAACCAAAAGGAGGATTTTATTCATGAGATTAGTGACACGTTCCGATTTTGACGGCCTGGCATGCGGCGCATTGCTTCTGGAAGCCGGTATCATTGACAGCTGGAAATTTGCGCATCCGAAGGATTTACAGGACGGCCTGGTTGAAGTAAACGAAAATGACTGCCTGGCAAACGTACCGTATGTAGAAGGCTGCGGTCTGTGGTTTGACCATCATTCCAGCGAACATGAGCGGCTTGCGCTTGAAGGCAAATATAAAGGAGAAAGCCGCATTACTCCTTCCTGTGCACGGATTATTTATGAATACTACGGCGGCAGAGAACAGTTCCCGCAGTTTGACGAAATGATGGAAGCCGTTGACAAGGTGGATTCCGGTAATCTTACCATTGATGAAATTATGAATCCGACCGGATGGATTTTGATCGGGTTTTTAATGGACCCCAGGACAGGGCTCGGCAGATGGCGCCAGTTTTCGATTTCCAATTACCAGCTGATGGAGAAGCTGATGCACGCATGCCAGACTATGAGCACCGAGGAAATCCTCGCCCTGCCGGATGTGCAGGAGCGCATAGAGATTTACAACGAGCAGACCGTGAAATTTAAAGAAATGGTATCCGCACACACAAAGGTAGACGGAAATGTAATTATAACGGATTTACGCGGAGTCGATCCGATTTATACCGGCAACCGTTTTATGATTTACAGTATGTATCCCGAACAGAATATCTCCGCATGGATTGTCAGCGGGCGCGGCGGCAAGGGATGCTCCGCGGCAGTCGGATACAGCATTTTAAACCGCACGTCGGATGTGAATGTGGGAAGCCTGATGTTAAAATACCATGGCGGCGGGCACAAAAAGGTCGGAACCTGCCAGTTTTCGGATGAAAATATGGACACAGAGCTTCCGAAGATGTTAGAGGAGCTCTGTCAAATGGCAAATCAATAAGCTCTTTGCCGGTTATCCGGCCGGAGTGACCATATACGCTGCCGGGAAGAACCCGCGGCAGAAGGGAGTGTCTTCGGCACTCCCTTTTTACGCTACGGATTACACGTCTTACAGGGTTCATACCCCTCCGAAACCAAATCCTCTCTGCCGCCCGCATATTCTCTCCGGTTTTCCGCTTTGATGCTCTGCGCCCCGGCGCAGTCCGGCAGATGAAACTTGCCGGTGTTTTCGTTCAAAATATACGTCCCCTCTTCGCCGGACGCCCGGCTGTCTTCTTTACGCTCATCTTCCCGGGCAAGGCGGCTTTCGCCCGTAGCGTAATCAATGGCAACGCCCGGCTGGTTATTATAAACGTAGACATGAAAACGGACGCCCTCACCCGCATCCTCTACAGACGATGCTTCCATTACCACGCCGGACGCTACAAGATCATCCGATTCAAAAACCGGCGTCACGCGGTACAGCACATGGTAATCGGTTTCTTTCACAAAATCCGCAACCATATTTTCAAACGGCAGCATTCCATCCACATTCATATAGCGTGTGCCCGTAATCAGGTTTTTTTCGTTGGCATTTTCCCCCGCCAGCTGAAAGCCAATCAGATGGCACCGGTTATACAGGTATTTCCCGTCTACAAAATCATACTCTGCCTTCTGCCAGCCCGAAGGCTTCACCGCACTGATGGATTCACGCCCTGCGGTAGGCATCAGTTCCCTGCAGATATTGGCATACGCCACGCCGCAGCGTCCAAGCCCGTCCAGCTCGCTGTATGTTTCAAACGGCTCCGTCACATAATCGTCCTCCGAAAACAGCGGCTCGTTTCCGTTCAGCACCACATAGGGCTCTCCGGAAAACTCCGGCACCTCCGATAACTCCAGCCGCTCCTGTCTGCTGCCTCCCCCGCCTGTCTCCGCCGAACACCCGGCAGGCAGCAAACAAAACAACACGGCAATCATTCCGTAAATCAATATTCTTTTCCTCATTTTCGTTCCCTTTCCTTTGTAATTTTCCCGTTAAGCTGTACCATTTGTCAGCCCCAGCACCCA
>CAMSEJ010000302.1 GCA_947057405.1 uncultured Roseburia sp. | reverse complement strand
CGCTTTACCCCTGTATTAATCGGCATTGACCGCAGCTTTGGGCAATGGTACTTGTACCGCGGCGATGCCGCGCGGATCGAAAACGATACCTGGCAGTCGGACGGGCTTTGTACGCCCGTTTATCCGTCCACCGACCGCAGAGTCCATGGTATCTGCTATTTAAAAGACGGAACGGAACAAACCGTTTCCTTCGACGCGGCGCTTCCCATCTTACACGGCAAAAACGGGGAAGACGGGACACTGCAGGGACTTTTGGAGCTGATGGGGGTCCGGGTTATCGGCTGCGGCACGCTCTCTTCCGCCATTTGTATGGACAAGGAGCTGGCGCACCGCATCGTTTCCATGTACGGTATCCGCTCTGCGCGCACGGTTTCTTTGGACCGGGAAGCTTCCCCGGAGGAAATCAAACGTGACGCGCGTTCCCTTGGTTACCCGCTGTTCGTAAAACCGGTCCGTTCCGGCTCGTCGTTCGGCATCAGCAAGGTTCTAAACGAAGAGGAGCTGATGCCTGCCGTAAAAGAAGCGTTTGCCCACGATTCCAGGGTGATTTTGGAGGAGTTTGTCAGCGGATTTGAAGTCGGATGCGCCATACTCGGCACGAAGGAGCTTCTGATCGGGGAAGTGGATGAAATCGAGCTGTCCGACGGGTTTTTCGACTTTACGGAAAAATATACCTTAAAGACCTCGAGCATCCACGTACCGGCGCGCATTACGGACGAACAGGCGGCGCAGATCAAACATGCCGCGCGCACCATTTACCGGGCGCTTGGCTGCTCCTATTTTGCAAGGGTGGATCTGTTTTTAACGCCGGAGGGTGAAATCTATTTTAACGAGGTCAACACCATTCCCGGATTTACTGCCCACAGCCGCTACCCGAATATGTTAAAAGCCGCCGGGCTGCCGTTTGCCGGGGCAGTCAACCGCCTGCTTGAAATGGAGGAATCAATACGGTATGACGCCTAAGAAAAATTTTGCCGGAATTGACTATTTCCGGTTTGCGGCGGCATTTATGGTAATTGCCATCCATACGTCGCCGCTTTCGTTCTGGAATGAAACGGCGGATTTCCTGGTAACTTACTGCCTGGCGCGGGTTGCGGTCCCGTTTTTCTTTATGGTTACCGGATATTTTGTACTTGCGCCTTACCTTTCAAGCAATTTCCGCAAAAAACAGGCGCTTCGGCGTTTTTTCCTGAAAAATACGACGCTTTACCTGGGCGTATCGCTTTTGTACCTGCCGGTTATCCTGTATTCCGGCAAGCTGCCGGACAGCATCCCAACGCTGCTTAAGCAATTGTTTTTTGACGGGACTTTTTATCATTTATGGTATTTTCCGGCTGTCCTTACGGGCTGTTTCCTGCTGGTGCTTTTGTGCCGGGTTTCGCTTTCGTTTGCCGCCTGGGTTTCATTTGCCGCTTACGTGTTTGGGCTGCTCGGGGACAGCTATTACGGGGCAGCCAGGGAGATTCCGGTAATCTCCTCCCTGCTGGACGCGGTGTTTCAAATCAGCAAGCATACGAGAAACGGGATTTTCTTTGCGCCGGTATTTCTTCTGACGGGCGCGCTGATTGCCGTCTACCGGCTCCGCCTTCCCAAAAAAACCTGCAGCCTGGGGCTTGCCATATCTCTTGTACTCCTTCTGGCGGAAGGCTATGCTACATACGCGTTTGATCTGCAGAAGCATAACAGCATGTACCTGTTTTTGCTGCCGGTGCTGTTCTTTTTGTTTGAACTTCTGCTTACCGTACCGGGACATGCCCCGGAATGGATCCGCAGCAGCTCCATGCTGCTGTATATCATACATCCCGCCGTTCTTGTCGTGCTGCGCGGCATGGCAAAGGCGGCAAATCTGACGCCGATTCTGGTGGATCAGACGCTGATCCGGTATCTGGCTGTCTGCGGTTTATCTGCGGCAGGCGTATATCTGCTGCGAACCCTTCGTTCGCTTGCGCTGCCGCACAGAACATAATTTTTTTGGGAAAGGGGCGATGTCATATGTATCAAAAGGGACGTGCCTGGATTGAACTGAATATGGAACACCTGCTTCACAATGTAAGGCAGCTTCAGGCGCTTTTGCCTGCCCGGTGCGCCATGATGCCCGCCGTAAAGGCAAACGCCTACGGCCACGGCGCGAAGCTGATCGGACGGTCTTTGCAGCAGATGGGGATCCGGGATTTCTGCGTTGCTTCCGTAAAGGAGGGCATTGAGCTGCGGAATGCCGGGATTACCGGACAAATCCTGGTGCTGGGTTATACGTCGCCCCGCGATTTTTCCGATCTGGCGGAATACGGGCTGGCGCAGACGGTGGTGGATTATCCGTATGCCGTACAGCTAAGCGGATACCAAAAGCCGGTACAGGTGCATGTCGGAGTGGATACCGGAATGCACCGTTTGGGGGAGCGCAGCGAAAATACGGAAGAGATCCGGCGCATCTGGGATTTGAAACGGTTAAACATTACAGGCGTATTTTCCCATTTATGCGTATCGGACGGGATGACGGAGCCGGAACGCCGTTACACGTTAGAACAGATCCAAAAGTTCTGGTCCGTTGTGCGGTTTCTGCACGGAAACGGAATTCACGGATTTAAAATACACCTGCAGGGCAGTTACGGCATTTTAAATTATCCGGATCTGGCATGCGACTATGCGCGGGTCGGAATTGCGCTTTACGGGGCGTTCAGCTCCCCGCAGGACAGGACGGTTGCGCCGGTCAGCTTAAAGCCGGTGCTCTCGTTAAAAGCGCGGATCGAATGCGTAAAGGCGCTCCACGCCGGAGAAGGCGCCGGATACGGGCTTTCCTTTACGGCCAGGCGGGAAATGCGGATTGCGGCGATTTCGATTGGCTATGCGGACGGAATCCCGCGGGGGCTGTCAAATAAAGGGCATGCGCTGGTACACGGCAAAAAAGCCGCCATGATTGGACGCATTTGTATGGACCAGCTCTTAATCGACGTGTCGGACATCCCGCAGGCCGCTGCGGGAGACGAGGTCGTGCTGATTGGCAAATGCGGCGGCAAGGAGATTTCGGCCGGTGATTTTGCGAAAGAGGCAGGGACGATTTCAAATGAGATATTAAGCAGGCTGGGAGAACGGCTGGAACGGGTTGTAGGGAAAGGATAGCGGACTATCCTCTTCCGTACATCACCATATATTTCCGCACCTTCTGCGCCAGCTTTCTTGTCACCTGCTTATGCTTCATCCGCCACTTCCAGTTACATCCGAGTGTAGACGGCGTATTCATACGCGCTTCGTTTCCAAGCCAGATCGGAAGAGCGTCGTGTAGGGAAAGAGTGTGGTACCTTGTGT
>CAMSEJ010000301.1 GCA_947057405.1 uncultured Roseburia sp. | reverse complement strand
CTAATTCTGATTGTGAGTAACCAAATCTTTCTCTTAGAATTTTTAAATTATCTCCTATGTTTATATCTTGTAGAAACCATTGCATAACAGCACTCCTTTAGCCTGCGACTAATCAGCAGCATTTATATTGATTGTAGCGTTCTGGAATAATTAGTCTGCGACTGCAGAGACGCAAGCATAAAAATATTATGCAATAAACAAGGCATTGAATGGATGAAAGAAAATGGAAACACATCAAAAAAGGGACGTAAAAAAATCCTTAGAAAAAGAGTGTTTTCGAAAATGCAGTTGAGGGGTTTTTGCACTCAAAAACACCTATAGAAAAGAAAAAATACGAATCTCCCACAAAAGATCAGGTGTGAAAAACACTGATTCTTATGGGAAATTCGTATTTTAAGTTTTAGAGCTTAAAAATCGGTATTAACCGACAGCCCCTTCCTATCCTCAATACCCAACCGCTTATTAAATTCTCTGGCAAGGGTTGGAGTAAGAACTTTCTGGTGGAGCATACGGGGCTCGAACCCGTGACCTCCACACTGCCAGTGTGGCGCGCTCCCAGCTGCGCTAATGCCCCAGTGGATACAGTATATCACATTCCGAAACAAAATCCAACAAAAATTTTAGAATTTACAAAATTTTTTTCAGAAGCCCCTTCGTTCTGTCACATGCTGCCGGCTCCCTGCTCCATTCCTCGCAGCTGTGCCTGTACCTGCTCCATCATCTGTTCGTATTTCGCCAGCTTATCCTTCTCCTCCTGCACCTTTGCTTCCGGCGCCTTGCTCAAAAACCGCTCGTTGCCAAGCATACCTCTCGAACGCGCCAGCTCTTTATTCAAACGCTCCGCTTCTTTTTGCAGACGTTCCTTTTCTTTTGCGGAATCGACCAGCTCCTCCAACGGAATATACACCACCGCATCCGGAATCACAACCGATACGGCATCGTCGGCGATTCCCGCCTTATCCGCCTGTACCAAAACGGAGCCTGCTCCCATCAGCCCCGCGTACATCTCCTTTTGGCTTTCAAAGATCCCGCGAACCTCTTCGTTTTCCGAAACAATCATCACGGCGGCTTTTTTAGAAGGCGGCACATCCATCTCGGAGCGCCGGTTGCGTACTCCCTTTACCAGCTCCTTGCAACGTTCCACCATCGCTTCCTCCGCCGAGAAATCCCGTTCTGCGCAATACACCGGCCACTCTGAGAGCATAATGGTCTCCTCCTGCGGGCAAAGCGTGCAGAAAATTTCTTCCGTGATAAACGGCATAAACGGATGCAGCATTTTAAGCGCCTGCGAAAGCGTTTCCTTTAACGTCCAAAGCGCGGTATCCGCCGAAACGGCATCCGTCTCGCGGTGATAAATACGGCGTTTTGCCATCTCAATATACCAGTCGCAGAATTCGTCCCAGATAAAGTCGTATACCTTCTGAACCGCGATTCCCAGCTCGAATTTGTCCATGTTTTCCGTCATCTCTTTTGCCAGACCGTTTACTTTGGACAAAATCCACCGATCTTCTGCCAGCAAATCTTCCTTTGCCGGAACGGAAAGCACCGTATCGCCGATGTTCATCAGGATAAAACGGGAGGCGTTCCAGACCTTATTGGCAAAATTACGGGAAGCCTCTACACGCTCCCAGTAAAAACGCATATCATTTCCCGGGGCATTTCCGGTCACCAGGGTCAGCCGGAGCGCATCCGCGCCGTATTTGTCAATGACATCCAGCGGGTCAATGCCGTTACCCAGGGATTTACTCATCTTACGTCCCTGTGAGTCGCGGATTAACCCGTGGAACAATACCGTATGGAACGGCGCCCTGCCCATCTGGTGATAGCCCGAAAATATCATGCGGATTACCCAGAAGAAAATAATATCGTATCCGGTCACCAGCACGTCATTCGGATAAAAGTAATCCAAATCCTCCGTATCCTTCGGCCAGCCCAGCGTCGAAAACGGCCAGAGCGCGGAAGAAAACCAGGTATCCAGCGTATCCTCGTCCTGCTTAAGATGGACATGCCCGCATTTCGGACATTGGCCGGGCTTCGATTTGGCAACCGTCATTTCGCCGCATGCTTCGCAGTAATATGCCGGAATCCGGTGTCCCCACCAGAGCTGCCTGGAAATACACCAGTCCCGGATATGATCCGTCCAGTTAAAATAGGTCTTTTCCATGCGCCTCGGCAGCAGGCGGATCTCACCGTTCTTTACGCCTTCTACGGCAGGCCGGATCAGCTCGTCCATCTTTACAAACCACTGCTGCTTCACCATCGGTTCCACGGTCGTACCGCAGCGGTCATGTGTTCCTACGTTGTGGGAATGCGGCACTACCTTGACCAAAAGCCCCGCTTCCTCCAGGGCCGCAACAAGCGCCCTGCGGCATTCGTAGCGTTCCATCCCCGCAAACCGCCCGGCATTCGCGTTCATTGTCGCGTCGTCGTTTATCACGACTACCTCTGCCAGCCCGTGACGTTTTCCGACTTCAAAGTCATTCGGATCGTGCGCCGGCGTAATTTTTACACAGCCCGTCCCGAATTCCGGATCGACATACGCGTCCGCAATCACCGGAATCTCACGATCGGTAAACGGAAGCTTTAACACTTTCCCGATCAGATCCCTGTACCGCTCGTCGTCCGGATTGACTGCCACTGCCGTATCGCCGAACATCGTTTCCGGCCGGGTCGTTGCAATTTCCACAAACCTGCCCTCTTCCCCCGCAACCGGGTAATTGATATGCCAGAAAAACCCGTCCTGCTCTTCATGCTCTACCTCGGCATCCGAAATCGAGGTCTGGCAGACCGGACACCAGTTGACAATCCGGGAGCCTTTATAAATAAAGCCCTCTTCGTATAATTTTACGAACACCTCCAGAACCGCATCCGAACAGCCCTCGTCCATTGTAAAGCGTTCCCGCTCCCAGTCTGCGGAGGAGCCCATCTTCTTAAGCTGCTTTAAAATTCTGCCGCCGTACTCCCTGCGCCATTCCCAGCATTTTTCCAGAAATCCTTCCCTGCCCAGATCGTCTTTGTCAATGCCCTGCTCTTTCAATGCTTCAATTACCTTTACCTCCGTCGCAATCGCCGCATGGTCCGTGCCCGGCTGCCAGAGCGCGTTATATCCCTGCATCCGCTTATAGCGGATTAAAATATCCTGCATCGTATTATCCAGCGCATGTCCCATATGCAGCTGTCCGGTAATATTCGGCGGCGGCATCACAATCGTAAAAGGCTTTTTGCTTTAGTCTGCCTTTGCCTTAAAATAACCGTTTTCTTCCCACTTTTGGTACAAAAGTTCTTCTATCACTATTGGATCGA
>CAMSEJ010000300.1 GCA_947057405.1 uncultured Roseburia sp. | reverse complement strand
TCTCCCACTAAGTGTGGAATACATCTGCCGAAAAGCATTTTTCAAACACGCTCTAAATATTTCGCAGAAACAGCCATTATCCTGCCCTCCGAATCACAAGTGCCTCATATGCCTTTAAGCACACCTCTTCGGGCACCTGCTCTCTTTTATAATTCCCAATCAGCACACTTCCCCCGCGAAATGCTTCCGGCACTGTATACGCCGTCTTTTGTTCCGAAAAATTACAGATCACAAGCAGCCGTTCCTCCCCCAGCGAACGCGTATAAACATAAAGCGTCTCATGATCCGCTTCCAGTAATTCATACGACCCGTACACAATCACATCCCGTTTTTTGCGCAGCGCTATGAGTCTTTTGTAATAAGAAAAAACCGAATCCGGATCCCTTCTCTGCGCTTCTGCATGAAACCCTTCATCATTCGGATTCAGCATAATCCACGGCGTCCCCTCTGTAAACCCGGCATGTTCCTTTGCATTCCACTGCATCGGCGTCCTGGCGTTGTCCCGTCCGCGCAGGCGGATCAGACGCATCATCTCTTCTTCGGAACATATCCCCTTTTGGGTAAATTCCCGATATGCGTTCCGGCTTTCAATGTCCCGAACGTCTTCGATACTCCCAAACGGGCAGTTTGTCATGCCAAGCTCCTCTCCCTGGTACACATAGGGCGTCCCCTGCATCATATGAAGGCAGGTAGCAAGCATTTTGGCACATACTGTACGGTATTTGGGGTCGTCGTTCCCAAAGCGGGACAGGGAACGCGGCTGATCGTGGTTCCCGAAATAAAGGCTGTTCCACGCCGTTTTGGAAAGCTCTGTCTGCCAGCTGCTAAGCACCCGTTTGAGCGCTCTCAAATCCACGCGCCGATCCGTCCACTTCCCGTATTGATCGTCATCCAGCCCCACATGCTCAAACTGGAATACCATGTTCAGTTCTTTTCCGTCCAAAGACGCATATTTTTTTGCCTCTTCAATCGTAACCCCGGCGCATTCGCCCACCGTCATCAGATCGTACCGGGAAAGCACCCTGCGGTTCATTTCCTGCAGGTATTCGTGGACATGCGGGCCGTTCGCGCAGCCGCAGTCCGCGTAAAAAGCGCCGGACGGTACGATGCCGTCCGGCAGCCCGGGCCGTTTCGAGATCAGGCTGATTACATCCATGCGGAAGCCGTCGATTCCTTTCCGGCACCACCAGTCCATCATGGAATACACTTCTTCCCGTACATTTGGGTTATCCCAGTTTAAGTCAGGCTGCTTTTTTGAAAACAGGTGCAGATAATACATCCCGGTGGGTTCGTCATACTGCCAGGCCGAGCCGGAGAAGAAGCTGCCCCAGTTATTGGGCGGACCGCTTTCCTTTCCCTCGCGCCAGATATAGTAATCACGGTACGGATTGTCCTTTGATTTGCGGCTCTCGGCAAACCAGGCGTGCTCATCCGAAGTATGGTTGACCACCAAATCCATGATAAGCTTCATTCCGTGCGCATGGACGGCGGCAAGCAGTTCGTCAAAATCATCCATCGTCCCGAATTCTTCCAAAATCGCGCAGTAATCGCTGATATCATAGCCGTTGTCGTCATTCGGTGACTGATAGACGGGGGAAAGCCAAATCACATCCACGCCCAGTTCCTTCAAATAATCCAGCTTTGACGTAATGCCCTGCAAATCGCCAATCCCGTCACCGTTGCTGTCCAGAAAGCTCTTCGGGTAAATCTGGTATACCACCGCTTCCTTCCACCATGCTTGCTCCATTGCTTTAACCCCGTATGTTTTGATTTAAAAAATGTTCGGTCTCTTCCTTAGAAGGCATCACCCGCAAAGCGCCCTTGCGGGTGGTGACAATGGAAGCCGCCGCATTGGCAAAGGCAAGCATCTCCTTTAACTCCGTTTCACTGTAATCGTGCCAGCCATGGGACAGGACATAGTAAAGGGCACATGCGCCAAACGTGTCTCCGGCGCCGGTCGTTTCAATTGTATGCTCCTGCACAAACGCCGCCTGCTCCACGCGGCAGCCCCCTTTCGTATATGCACGGCTCCCGTCCTTTCCCATAGACAGCAAAATAAGCGGAATTCCATACTCCTTTTGCAATACGGCTGCCCCTTCGTCAAAATCCTCACGTCCGGTAAACCAGCGGATTTCGTTGTCGGAAATCTTTAGGATGTCACAGTGGCGCATACCAAAGGAAATCTGCTCCCTTGCCTCGTCTAAAGAATGCCACAGCGGCTCCCTTAAATTGGGATCAAACGACCGCAGCACGTTTGCCTGCCCGGCAATTGCCACGGCTTCCCGGGTCGCGCTCCTGCATGGCTCGTCTGTCATGGAAAGCGATCCGTAGTGAAAGATCCTGCAGTTTTTGATCAGATCCGTTTCCAGATCCTCTGTGGTAAGCATCTGGTCTGCCCCCGGGCTGCGGTAAAAGGAAAATTCCCGATCACCGCCCGCTAAGGTATGTACAAATGCAAGCGTGGTATGAACCGTTTCATCCTTCTTAAGGCCCGCTGTATGAATCCCCGTTTCAAGCAGCGCCTCCTCTAACTGGCTTCCAAACGGATCCCTGCCGATTTTGCCGATAAACGCCGTTTTGTACCCAAGCTTACAGAGCATGGCAAGGACATTACAGGGCGCCCCGCCCGGATTGGCTTCCAGTACCGGATTCCCCTGTGCGCTCGTACCGTTTTCCGTAAAATCAATCAGCAGTTCCCCCAAAGCCGTCACATCGTAAGATCCCATCACAGCCTCCCGTTTAATCCAATTCGCGGATCCGTTTCCGAACCTTTAATACCATAGACGGGGAAACGGATAACTCGTCCAAGCCCATCTTTACAAATTCCTCGGTCAGTTCCAAATCTGCGCCAAGCTCGCCGCAGATGCCTGCCCATTTGCCGTATTTGTGGGCATTGTCCGTTACCATCTGGATCATTTTTAAAATCGCTTTGTGGTGCGGGTTGTAAAAATCATCCAGCTTTGCGTTCTGCCTGTCAATTGCCAGCGTGTACTGGGTCAGATCGTTTGTACCGATACTAAAGAAATCCACAATCTGCGCCAGCTCGTCCGAAATCAGCGCTGCCGCCGGCGTCTCAATCATAATGCCCTGCTCCGGCATGGTATACGGAATCTCTTTTTCCATCAGTTCCTGTTCTACTTCTTTCACCACTTCATAAATCTGCTCTACCTCGTTTACCGAAGTAATCATCGGATACATAATTGCAAGATTGCCGTAAACCGATGCGCGTAACAGAGCGCGCAGCTGCGTCTTAAAGATTTCATGCTGCTTTAGGCAGATACGGATGGCACGGTAGCCCAGCGCCGGGTT
>CAMSEJ010000299.1 GCA_947057405.1 uncultured Roseburia sp. | reverse complement strand
TTCTTCTTCCTCGTCGTTCTTCTGGACGACCGCCGACACGGCGCCGGTCACTGCAGAAACAACCGTAACCACGGCTACGATAACCACAAATAAAACAATTATGCTTAAAAAAATCAGTAACCCACTTTCAGTCATACTCTCTACTTCCTTTTCTTTGATTTATAAAGTGGTTGTATTATAACACACATCCCGCCATTTGTGAACAGGGTTTTGGGGATTTTATGCGTGTTTTCGCCATATACCCGGCAATGCCCTGCCAAAAGCGGCAGGGCACGGTTCTAATAACTCTTCATTGCATGAATCAGCTTTTTCAGTTTTGCCGCATAATCCGGATCCGTCGCCCAGTTGCCTCCCCCCAGGTCTTCTACATGCTTCGCCGTTCCCCGCCTGGATGCAAGATACACAAACCGCGGGTCCACGCATTCCTGGTTTAAGCTCTCTTTGGAAGCATACCCCTTTAAATGCTGCACCTGCGCCCGGATTCCGGTCCTGACATCCGGAAACGTCGCTCCTGCCGCCCCGTCGTCGGTAGCGCCCAAACCCGAGAAATTACACTGTCCTGCGGCAACCTGCCCGTAAAACTGCAGATAACCGGTTTCCAGGCAGACCTGTGCAAAAATAACCTCCGCTTTCACGCCTTCCGCTTCGCTTTCTTCCAGCACGATTTCGCAGAACTGTTCAATATTTTTTGCGCCTTTGTCCCGGTAAACGGCAGAGGGATACGATTTGCCGGAAGCCTCATAGAGCGCCGCCATCTGCTCCGCCGTCACGCCCGTCTTTCCCATAATCCGGTACAGCATGGACGCGCTTTTTACCTCGGATTTGCTGCCGCTGCCTGCGCTGATTACGCCCTTTTCCTCCGAATAGGCCTGTACGCGGTAATAATACGTTTTGCCGGATACGACATTCTTATCGGTATACGTCTGATAAGAGGATCCCTTGCCCGGTACAATCGCAATCTTTTTATAGGAGCCGTTCTTTGAGGAAGCACGGAATATCCTGTATTTTGTCGCGCCGGTTACCTTGCCCCATTTTAACAGCAGATGATCCTTTGCCGTCAGCTTTACGGATGCAATTTTCACCTGCTTTAATGCGCGGAACGATGCCGTTTCGGAATAGCCGCTTCGGATCTTTACGCCGTTTAAGTTGCTGATTGCATTGATTTTATAGTAGTATTTTTTGCCGCTTTTTACGGATTTGTCGATATATTTGCGCGTACCGCCCTTTACCGTGGCAATTTTTCTGAATTTGCCGCCCGACTGGCTGCTGCGGTAAATTTCGTAAGCTTGGGCGTTGCTTACCTTCCTCCAGGTAATCTGCATCTTCTCGGAAGAAAGAGACGCAATCGCCGTTATTGCGGTCTTTCCGATGGTACGCCCTCGCATCGGGGCGGAAAACGTTCCGTATCCCATATGGTTCTGGTTGGTGGGACGCACCTTATAGTAGTACGCTTTGCCCGGTACCACGTTTTCATCGGTAAAGCTGCAGCTTGCCCTGCCGGACACTCTGCCGATTTCTTCATAGCCGCCGTTCTCATTCGTTGAACGGAAGATCTGATATCCGGTACTGCCCGCGGAGGATTCCCAGACAATCTGCATTGCCGTCGGCTTTTTGACGGATATTTTTTTCACGGCAGTCTTTTTCGGTGCTTTTACCGTAACGGTGCTCTCCGTGTGGAACATCTCCTTGCCGTTCTCCCGGCTGACGGCCACGATTTTGTATGCATATGTAACGCCGGGACTGATGCCCGTATCCCGATATGCCGTGGCAGAGATTTCCCGAATCTTCTGAAACCGGCTGTCCCCGGGTCCCTTCCGGTATATGGCATAGCTGCCTGCTTCTTCCGCAATCCCCCAATTCAGTTCGATTTTACTGCTTGAAACCGCAGCGGCGGCAGCCGAAAGCGGTCCGGCAGCAAAAACACTCTCCGGTATGCACGCCGTTAAAAACAGCACGCATAAAAGCATATATATTTTTTTCCATACATTTCTCATTGTCTTCTCCTGTTTCGTTACTGTTTGATGCTATCCGGCACATGCCGTCAATTTGGCGCAGCCACGCCGGATACGGCAGGCGACTGCTCTCCGTATACGACGCCTGTGCCGGATGTGCCCACCAGTGCAACCTTATAATAATAGGTGATGCCCCGTTCCGCCGCTGTGTCCGTATAACTTACGGTATTCGCACCGTTCACCGTTGCCAGAAGAGTATACGGGCCGCTTAAAGCCGTACTCCGGTATACCTGGTAGCCCTGCACATCCCCTACCGGATTCCAGACAATGCCCAGCTGTCCCTGCGCATTTGCCGTTACGGCGGTAATATGAGTCATTCCGATCGGACAACCGCCCATTTCATTACTCATGCCGCTCTTGGCTGTAACCTTATAGCTTTTTACGGTTGCTTCGATTTTGTAAAAATACTGCCTTCCCATCTCAAGGCCCGTGTCGATATAGCTGACATCCGTCCCCGCTGCGGCTGCAATTTTCTGATAGCTCCCGCCGGCCGTCTCGGCACGGTAAATATCATAGGCAGCCGCCCCGCTTATCGGGTTCCAGAATATCCGCACGCTGTTTGCGGAATTGCCGGTCACGGCTGTCAGCTCCGGCGCTTTTGGTATCCACGCGTTACGGATTGTGGAATACGATCCGTATCCGACCGTGCCGTTTACCTTTTTCCTGGTCCGGATTTTATAGTAGTAACGAACGCCAGGAGTCAGCTTGGTCGCCTTATAGGACGTCTTGTTTGCAGAAACCTTGGCCAGCTTCTTGTATTTGCCGTTCTTTGAGGTGCTCTGGTAAATCAGGTATCCGTCAATGCCGCTTGCTTTTTTCCATTTAATGGTCTGGCTGGTTGACGAATTCACGGTAATCCCCGTAATCGAGGTCTTCTTAATGGTTTTTCCCGAAGCGGTTTTGCCGAATCCGCTGACGCCTTTTACGTCGTCATTATAATTATACGCCTGCACCTTGTAATAATAAGCGGTATTTGACTTCACGCCCGCATCGTCAAAGCGGTTCACTGTGCCGCCTTTGACCGTTCCGACCTTTTTAAACTTGCCCTTTGCGGAATCGGCGCGTTTGATAATATACCCGGCGGCGTTTTCGTCTGCCTTCCAGGAAACGCGCAGCGTGTCGGTCGCCTGCGATTTTACGGTTATGTCCGTCGGAATCTTTGCCGTCCTGCCGGAAGCGATTTCACTGTACTCGCTGTATACGGTCGTGCTGTCTACCTGCCCGACGGAGCGGATTTTATAGTGGTACAGCTTGCCGGCCTTTACGTTTTTATCCACGTAGTTGACCCGGTTAATGCCCGCCACGGTTGCAATCTTTTTGTAGGTGCCCTTTTTCTTGGTCGCGCGGTA
>CAMSEJ010000298.1 GCA_947057405.1 uncultured Roseburia sp. | reverse complement strand
ACACAAGGTACCACACTCTTTCCCTACACGACGCTCTTCCGATCTAAAAAGATCTCTGGGAGACGGACCATTTCCTGACGGCAACAATTGACAACACACCTAACCTTATCTGGTATAAAGACAAAGACGGGATACACGAGAAAGTAAACTTAAGCTTCTGCGATACCGTCAATAAAACAAGGGAGCAGGTGCAGGGACGTGGGCATGCTTATATCTGGGATGTGGAGCACGACGATCCGGCATGCATAGAATCCGAACGCAAGGTCATGCAGGACAAAAAGACCTATGTTTCTGAAGAAGTCGTAAAGACCGGGGAGGGCGTGAGGCTGCTGGAAACGTATAAATCCCCGTTGTATGATCTTGACGGAAGCGTTATGGGAACGGTCGGAGTCGCCATTGATATTACGCAGGAGCATAATTATAAACAGGAAATTATCAGTAAAAACCACACGCTGGAAACGATTTTTTCCACGATGGATTCCGGCGTGATGTGCCATACGGTAGACGGTACGCGGATTTTGAGCATTAACCGCGCGGCGCTTAAGATTCTGGGATACGGTTCGCAGGAAGAAATGCTGTCGGCAGGGTTTAACATGGTTGCGGATTCCGTGATAGAGGAAGATAAAGGTTATCTGCGCGACTGCATCCAAAGCCTGACAAAAGAAGGGGACAGCATCAGTGTGGAATACCGTGTGCGGCATAAAGACGGGACGGTTTTGCATATTATGGGGAATGTAAAGCTGATCCGGGAGAACGGGGAGATGGTTTACCAGCGGTTTCTGTTAGACTGTACGACCCAGAAGCTGCAGGAAAAAAAGAAAGAGCGATACCATATGGAGCTGATACAGGCTCTGGGTATTGATTACAGTATGGTATGCTACTTTGATCTGCGGACCGGAAAGGGCATTCCTCTGCGGATGGATGGAAACAGGAGGAGCCTGTTTGAGCCGATTTTTTCGGGAGAGGTTTCGCTGGAGGAGAGCATGGGGCGTTATATTGCGCAGCATGTATATGAAGAAGACCGGGAAATGCTCACGGAAGCATTCTCTCAGGACAGGTTAAAGCAGGAGCTGGCCGGGAAAAATCTGTATTATGTCAATTACCGCGTGAAAAAGAACGGGGAAATGGAGTATTTCCAGTTAAAAGCAGTGCGTGCGGGCAGCTGGGATGAAAATACGGGGATTGTACTTGGGTTCCGAAGCGTGGATGAGGAAATCCGCAGCGAAATGGAGCAGAAAAACCTGCTGGAAGACGCATTGATGCAGGCAAACCGGGCGAACAAGGCAAAAAGCGTGTTTCTTTCCAATATGTCCCATGACATCCGTACGCCGATGAATGCGATTGTAGGATTTACGGCGCTGGCCATCACCCATATTGACCGGAAAGACCAGGTGGAAGAATACTTAAAGAAAATCATGACGTCGGGCAACCATCTGCTCAGCCTGATCAATGATGTTTTGGATATGAGCCGGATTGAAAGCGGCAAGATGCATCTGGAGGAAAATGCCTGCCGGCTTCCGGATATCTTACACGGGCTGCGCAGTATCGTGCAGGCGGACATTCGTGCGAAACAGCTGGAATTGTATATTGATACGATTGATGTATTTGACGAGGAGATTTACTGCGATAAGCTGCGTTTGAATCAGGTGCTTTTGAACCTGCTCAGCAATTCGATCAAATATACGGGCGCGGGCGGAATTGTCAGTATGCGGATTACCGAAAAACCCGGTGCGCCGTCCGGCTATGCCAATTATGAATTTTATATTAAGGATACCGGAATCGGTATGAGCGAGGAATTTGTGGCGCATATTTTTGAGTCGTTTGAGCGGGAGAAGAATACGACGATCAGCGGCATCCAGGGCACGGGGCTTGGAATGGCGATTACGAAAAACATTGTGGATATGATGGACGGCACGATTGAAGTGAGGAGCGAGCAGGGCGTGGGGACGGAATTTATTGTCTCCTTTACCTTCCGGATTAGCCAGGCGTCCAATGAACCGCAGGATATCCCGCAGTTAAAAAACGGAAGGGCGCTTGTAGTAGACGATGATTTTAATACCTGCGACAGCGTATCGTATATGCTGGGGCAGATTGGAATGCGGGCGGAATGGACGCTGTCGGGCAGAGAGGCCGTGCTGCGCGCCCAGCAGGCGGTGATGCGGGACGACAGCTACTGCGTTTATATTGTTGACTGGCTGTTGCCGGATATGAACGGAATTGAAGTGACACGGCGGATTCGCAAAGAAATGGGAGACGATGTGCCGGTAATTGTCCTGACGGCATATGACTGGGCGGATATTGAAGAGGAAGCAAAGGAAGCCGGAGTGACGGCGTTTTGCAGCAAGCCGCTGTTTTTATCGGAGCTTCGGAGCTGTCTATATTCTATTGTCAATGACGAGGAAGAAACGGAGTGTGTCCGGACGGAGCGCAGGAAAGATTTTCACGCAGGGCGGATTCTGCTGGCGGAGGATAACGAACTGAACCAGGAAATTGCCGCCGAGATTTTAGGGGATGCCGGATTTACCATGGAAATTGCACCAAACGGGCAGATTGCAGTGGATATGTTAAAAAATACCGAACCGGGATATTACCAGGTCGTGCTGATGGATGTCCAGATGCCTGTGATGAACGGATACGAGGCGGCGAAGGAAATCCGCGGCTTAAGCAACCGCAAATTGTCCTCGATCCCGATTCTTGCGATGACGGCAAATGCGTTTGAGGAAGATAAGCAGGAGGCGCTGCGGTGCGGAATGAACGGACATATTGCCAAACCGATTGACATTGACAATTTGTTCCGTACATTAAATGAGGTGCTGGAATGATACAGGATATAGCGCCGCGTCGATTTGACATCACGTATCAAAACAAAAGGCCGCGGGAACAGGATATTATTCTGGCGTATCAAAAAGAGGGCGTGCTGTGTGCCGGGCATGGCAGCAGTGTCAGGTATCCGACGGCAGGAGAGCTGGCGGACGGCTTTCCCGACCTTTATGAAGAGGCCGTTTATCTGTTTGGGATTGACGAACAGGATTTTTTCGGGATTTCCGGAAGTATGCTCATGGAATCCAAAGAATTTTCATACCTGCCCAAAGAACGGCTGCGGTACGTAGTGCCTGTATGGAAGGCGTTTGCCGGGATTACCGGTTTCCAGATACATAAATGGTACCGGGAGCACCGGTTCTGCGGGTGCTGCGGGAAACCGACCGGGCGTTACGGAAAGGAACGTGCCGTGCGCTGTACGTCGTGCGGCAAAATAAGCTATCCCCAGATCTGTCCGAGCGTGATTGTGGCGGTAACAGACAACGGACGGCTTCTGATGACAAAATAAGATCGGAAGAGCACACGTCTGAACTCCAGTCACATGGCATGATCTC
>CAMSEJ010000297.1 GCA_947057405.1 uncultured Roseburia sp. | reverse complement strand
CATGTGACTGGAGTTCAGACGTGTGCTCTTCCGATCTTCTCGCCCTTGATTTTGCCTTCTGTCGTCATGTTCCGGTCTGCGCCTTCTCCGGCATTCCTGGCAATCACATAAATAGCCGTATCCGTTCCCGCTGCCGCTGCCGCAAGCTCTTCCTCCGTAAAAGTCAGCTCCGGATAAACAAACGTAGCCATCGGGTTGACTGCCGTGCTGGCATACTCTTTGTCGTATCCTTCGGCATATTTCTTCAGTAAATTCGACGTGGTCACCTGGTACCCCGCTTTTTCAAATGAATTTAAGATATTGATGTTGTACCGCTCGCTCTGGTTGACCGCTACGTCTCCGCCGCCGGATAAACCGCCGTTAAACGGGTCCCCCGACCCCGTACCGCCGCGGACCGTGCGGACTGCGCCGCCGCCAAAGAGCGCCAGGCGTTTTGCCTTAACCGGAAGCGCCCCGTTATTTTCCAACAATACCATACATTCTGCTCCTGCTTCTCTTGCAAGCGCCGCGTTTTCTTTTTCCCGTGCGGACACCTCATTTGAGGTCGTCGCCGCAAATGCCGCCTGTCCTGCCGGGAGTACCATGCTGACGGATAACGCTACCGCCAGAAACCCTTTTGCTTTCCGCATTACCTTGTTCCTCCTCTTGATAAAATATTTGATGCCGTTATTGTAGGCTAATTTTCCAGAAAAAGGAAGAATCAGGTTTTGCGGTCAGGCTTCATTTTTTCGGATCTGCTCCTTGTACTGGCTCGGGGTAATGCCTTCGTACCGTTTAAATGCGCGCGTCAGTGCCTGTACATCCGCATACCCCACACCGGATGCGGCAATTTTTACCGTACAGTCATTTTTTAACATTTCCTTTGCTTTCTCAATTTTTGCCCGGTGAATATATTCCAACGCGCCCATCCCCATCCAGTTTTTAAAGCTGCGGCTTAAATGCGGCACACTGATCCCAAACCGGTCCGCAAGCGTCGATACATTCAGCTCGGCGTCGGCATAATGAGTTTTGATGTATTCCAAAAGTTCCTCCAGCCACTCCGGCTTTTTCTCCAATGTCCCCTCTTCCCTCCGCCGGATCACCTGTTCAAAAATCGCATGGCTTTCCTTCATCAGCTCCTGCAGCGACTGGATGCGCATCAGGCGCAGCACCTGCTCCTCCTCGTCCGAAGACGCGTGCAGCATCGTAACCAAAATCCCAATCAGGCCGTACATCCGGTACAGGTTATATTTTAAGTATTTGCGGTTTTTGGGAAACGTCTTTTTATACAGAGCATCCAGCTCCCGGTTTGCACCGCGGAAATCCTCGCTTTCGATGCAGTTGAACAATTTACGGCTGCCGTTGATATAATCGGAATAATTGACCTCCTCTTCCTCCTGCATCATGTCCCCGTACACGTAAACGCCCGTCCCGCGCTCCCCGCGCATCCCCCAGAACTCCAGATACAGCATCCCGTCCGAAAGGGTGTCGTACACCTGCTTCATCCCGTCAAACCCCTGCTCCTCCTTGCCAAGCATCACGCAGAGCCGGATGCCAAACCGCTCCCGGCATACGGACGCCGCATGAAAAAACAATTCCTTTAAGCGGCCGCCGTCCTGTCCTGCCGGCACAATGACGGCATACTGCTTTAAAACCGGGACGACAATTCCCGGATATTCCCCGAACACATGCTCCTCTAACAGGCTGCGCAAAAGCAACAGCTCCAGATATGCCGTTCCCTCTTTTGCATCCTCCGTATCCTCCGCCGCGGGCAAAAGCCCGTCCCGGGGCCGCTCTAAGGAAAGAATCGCCATCCGGTAACGCTGCCCGTCCGAGAGCCTGGCATCCCACGTATCCGCGCACGCCTGCGGGAAGACCGAAAGCGTACCGTCCAGATAGCGGATCAGATCCAGGTTTTCAAATATTTTCCGGTTCTTCATCACATGCCGGTTTAAATTCCGGTTGTCACGGATCAGGTTGCCAACCGGGACATACATTTTTTTGGACAAATTCCAGGACACCGCCGCTCCCACCGCTCCCATAAACAAAAGCTCCAGCAAAAGCAGCAAAAGGAGCTTCCATAGCTGCCCGAAATACAGCGACGGCGGAAGCGCCATATACATTTTAAAATGGAACAGATCCACGTCCGCCCGGATTCCGATATACGGCCTGCCCATCATCCGAACCCGTTCCACCGGACGTTCGCCCGGCGCTTCCTCCACCGAAAAACTGTCCGTCTCTTCCGCAGACAGCCCGCCCGCGCACAGCAGGTTGTCCCCCTCCTGTGTGCGAAGCAGCACCGCATCCGCATATTCCCCGCCGCCGATCAGGGCATTGCCGCCGCATTCCGCAATCAGAACCGCCAAAATCCGTTTCCCTTCATATACAGGCTGCAGAAACCACATGGTATCTGCGCCTGTCCGGATATAATACTCTCCGTCCTCCATCCGCATCAAACGGTCGAATTCTTCTTTTCCAAGCCCGTACTGCGCGCAGAAAAACGCCAGATCCGCATCCCCCTCATACCGCTTGGAATAAGCGGAAAGCAGAGAATCGCTGCGTTCAAAATAAATATACAGGTTCCGGTAAATACCGCTCCCGTCGGCTATGCCTGCCATTTTGGATTTCAGCCCGGCAGCCTTTAAAATTTCCTGCGGTTTATACGCCCCTTCCACGGCGGCAAGCTCCCATACCCCTTCTTCTATCTCAAGCAGCCCCAGCCCCTGGTAAGCTTCCTTGATATGGCCCGAAACCCGTGTCGAAAGCCCCTGCATCTGCAGGCCCGCCGCCCGCTCCTGTTCATGAATCATGCCAAAGACCAGACCGGCATAGCCTACCCCGGTAATCCCCAGCAAAATTGCACATACCAGAATATAAGAAAAAAGGATGGAACGGAACGTCAGTGTATTTGATTCGTTTGTTTTCATTTTTTCTCCAAAATTTCTCCACTTTTTTGTAAAATGTATTATAATCTATATCAGAAACAATGCATCAATTATACCACACCTTTCCGCAAATCAGGAGGTTTTATGGCAAAACTGCAAAAAAAAATTACAATCCCGTTCCTTATGCTTTTGCTCACCGTCCTTGTGCTCCTCTCCCAAAGCCGTTCTGAGGCATCGGATTCCTCGCGCACCCTCGGATCGCTTACTTATCTCGTCAGCTTAGATTCCGAACTGTCCGAGCTTAGCGGCGGGGATCCGAACCGGACTGCATTTTTTAACGAGCTTGAAAAGCGGACGCGTATCCACATCAATTGGAGCGCTTCATTAAAAAGCCTGCAGTCCCTCTATCAGTTCCGGCAAAGCAGCAACAGCGCCCCGGACTTAATTGATCGGGGACAGCTCAACGCACTTTACGGCAAAAGCTTAGAACAATGCCTGAGATCGGAAGAGCACACGTCTGAACTCCAGTCACATGGCATGATC
>CAMSEJ010000296.1 GCA_947057405.1 uncultured Roseburia sp. | reverse complement strand
GAGATCATGCCATGTGACTGGAGTTCAGACGTGTGCTCTTCCGATCTTATCCCCCTTATAGCTCAGTTTTAGCGAAAAAATTCCCGCGTCCTCCGTCAGCAGCCGCAAAAAAATTTTATCCCCTTCCCAGAGGGAAAGCCCAAAAAGCGCTTCCTTAGGCACCCATTTCAAATCGCCTTCTGCGCACTCTAAAAGCGTGCCTTCAAATGCGGTCGCCGTATACAAAAAAATGATTTCGCTTTCCCAGCCTTCTGCAAGAAATGTCAAAATCCCGCGGTACCGGTATTTTAAAAGCGTCAGCCCCGTTTCCTCCCGTACCTCCCGCAGCAGGCATTCTTCGGGCGTTTCATCGGCTTCCAGTTTGCCGCCCACCCCAATCCATTTGCCTTCGTTTACATCGTGGGATTTTTTGGTGCGGTGCAGCATAAGGTAACAGCCGTCCTGTTCGATATAACAAAGAGTCGTAAGCTTCATCCTGTGTATCCTTTCTGATCTCCGGGTTTATTTGCGGCAAATGGCTTTTTCGATATCCTTCTTAAGCCCAATCACCATCAGATGCTCGTCTGCTTTAAACGTATAATCCGCTCCGGGCAGAATACGGGTGTGGTCGCTGTATTTTACCCCGATAATGCTCAGGTTGTACCTGGCGCGGAAATTCAGCTCCAGCACGGTCTTGCCAATCCATTCCCGGCGCGGCGCAATTTCATATATCGAGTATCCGTCCGCCAGATTGATGTAGTCAAATACATTGTCTGCGCTTAAGCGCACCGCCAGCTTGGCGGCCACATCCCGATCCGGAAAAATCACCTCATCCGCTCCGTTTCGCTGCAGGAATTTGGCGTGGATATCGCGGTTCGCCTTGCTGACAATATGCTTTGCACCCAGGTCTTTTAAAAGGCTTGTAATCTCAAGGCTGCTCTGAAAGTTGCTTCCGATGCATACGATACACAGATCAAAATTGGAAACGCCGAGGCTTTCCAATACCTTCACATTGGTGCAGTCCCCGATTTTGGCGCTTGTCACATAGGGCAGCAAATCCTCTAAGCGCTCCTCATACTGATCCACAATCATAATCTCATTGTCCAGCCGGGACAAATTCATGCAAATATGGGTGCCGAAGTGCCCCATTCCGATAATTAAAATAGATTTCATCCGTTCCTCCCGTTTAACCGATATTTATTTTTTCTGCGGGCTGCATCACATGCGCGATTTTCTTTTTGTCCGTAAACGACATGGCAAAGGACAGGCTGCCGACACGCCCCAGGTACATCAAAAGGATTACCACAATCCGCGACGCCGTATTTAACTGTGTGGTCAGCCCTGCCGTCATGCCGACTGTGCTGATAGCCGAAAAAACCTCCACCAGCGCGTCCATGCCGTTAAAATTCTGAAGCCCGCACAAAAAAACGGCCGCAGCCGACGCCAGGGTCAGGTTCGTGCAAAAGACGGCGGACGCCTTGCGCAGCGCTTCGTCCTCCAGCCGTCTTCCGAATACGTTGTACCCGACCGTGCGCGTCAGGTTTGCCTTAATATAAATAAAAAGCACGACCATGCTCGTCACTTTGACGCCGCCCGCCGTAGATCCGGGTGCGCCTCCGATGAACATCAGAATTACGGTAACGAGCTTGCCGCCGTCCGATAAGGCGGCGACGTCCGTTGTATTAAACCCGGCGGTCCTCGGCGTCACCGAGCAAAACAGGGCGCTTAATATTTTATCCGGCATACGCATACCCGCAAACAGCCGCCCGCCCTCTATAAAGTAAAACACAAGCGCCCCACCGAATACCAGGATCAGAGTAGAAGAAACGACGATCTTCGTATGCAGGGAATACTTTCGGAAGCTAAGCCCGTGATCGTACAAATCGCTCCAGACAATAAACCCAATCCCTCCGACGATAATCAGCAGCATCACGGTAATGACTACGACCGGCTGATTGTAATAAGCCGTCAGCGAGGAAAACGGCGCATCACGTCCCATCAAATCGAATCCCGCATTGCAGAACGCCGATACCGAATGGAATATACCGTAATACGCGCCCTGCAGCAGCCCCATTTGAGGGATAAAACAGGCTGCCAGAACGGCCGCCCCCGCCAGCTCAAAAAACAGGGTGCCCAAAATAACGCGTTTTGTCAGGCGCACCATCCCGCGCAGTTCGATAACATTAAAGCTTTCCTGGATCAGACCGCGTTCCTTTAATCCGATTTTTTTGCGCAGGAGCATGGAAACCGTTATGCCGATGGTAATAAAGCCAAGCCCGCCAATCTGGATCAGACACAAAATGACAACCTGCCCGAATAAGGTCCAGTGGGAAAACGTGTCGACCACAATCAGTCCGGTTACACAGGTTGCACTGGTTGCGGTAAATAAAGCGGACAAAAACGACGTCGATTCCCCCGGCCTGGCAGCCCAGGGGAGCATTAACAGCAGGGTCCCGATCAGTATAATTAGAAAAAAACCGCCGGCAATCAACTGCATGCCGGAAAAGCGTTTGCTGACTGTTGCGAACATGATGCATACCATCCTTTGCTTCCCGAAAAATACTTTTCTTAGTATTATAGGATTCCTCTGCTTTTTTGTCTATATTTTTTTGGGAAATTGTGATAGACTGGATTATTATAAGCAACAGGGAGCGGATCCTCCCTCTGCACACACAGAATAAGCAGACAGAAAGGATCGTGAAGATATGTACAGGCAGACACCAAAGCCCGGCGAACGATATTTACATTTTAAAGGAAACCAGTACCAGATTATATGCGTAGCGCTGCATTCGGAAACCCGGGAGCAGATGGTCGTTTATCAGGCTCTTTACGGAGATTTTGCATGTTATGCAAGGCCGCTGCAGATGTTTTTAAGCGCCGTGGATCGGCAGAAATATCCGCAGGCAGCACAGACCTACCGGTTTGAGCGGATCAGCGAACCCTTGCCGGCGCCGCAAAAGGCAGCCGGCCCCGGCGAAACGCAGCGCACAAACGGGCAGGACGAAAAGCCCGCCCCCGCCGCCGCAGAATCGGAGGAAGCACAGGCCAATCCGGTATTGCTGCAGTTTCTGGACTCGGATACCTTAGACGAAAAATACAAGCTTTTAAAGCTTCTGGAACATACGGTAACGGATCGCCTGATTGACGATTTTGCGGTCGCGCTGGATCTGGTGATACCGGAAGGAAGACTGGAGGATCGTTATTTCCAGCTGTTAAACAGTGTACGCACCATGCAGCGGTTCGAAAACAACCGGTTCCGATAGAGCGAACGTTTTAAATTGGTATTTCTGTAACGAACCATGTTGGCAAAGTTCCGTCAGCCAGCCAAAACCGTAGTCAGTCAGAGGGAAGGGTGTGCGGCTGGGGCCTTGTGAGGGGGGGGTAGGGGCTCTTAAGTATCCCGCCCGATCCACAGCAATGCCCTGCCACGGATGGCA
>CAMSEJ010000295.1 GCA_947057405.1 uncultured Roseburia sp. | reverse complement strand
CTTAAGTATCCCCTGTCCTCTGGCTGACGGAACTTTGCCAACATTGTTCGCTGTAGAGCGTGTTCCCTTACAAATTCCTCATATTCAAAATACTCTGATAAATATCCAGCCTTCCGTACCCTTCCCGCCTGTTCGGATAAAGCTGGTTATCAATTCTGCGCGCCCCGTTGATAATCTGATTTCTAAGCTCAATCGAATTAACCGACCGGTTATCCATATAAGAGATGTTCCACTCCAGCAAAAGCGCGCACGCCCCGGCGGAAATTGCGGCAGATGCACTTGTACCGCTCATGCGGTCGAAGCGTCCGTACTGGTTCTGGGTAAAAACATTGACTGCCGGCGCGGCAAAATCCGGCTTAATCACGCCGTCTACCGTATAGCCCCTGCCGGATTCGATATAGATTCCGTCCGTCACCGAATCGTACCCGCCGACCGCCATCGGGAATTTGGCGTTGGACGGCACCATCAGCGTCATATCCGGATTGGAACGCACAAAAAAAACATCCTCATAAAGGAATGAAGACACCGGCAGGTACATATTAAAGTTCCCGTCGGAAATACGATACGGAAATACCTCGACAATCCAAAGCCCCTTGGACGGATTTTCAAAATCAATATGGATCAGCTGCTCCCTGCTGCGCTCCGAGCCAAGCTGGTAATTGACCAGAACCGTTGTATTTTCTAACAGAAACCGCTGCTTTTGCTGCTGGCCGTTCCATACGGAAACCCGCGGGAGCACCTCCCCGGTCGGAGATGTAACGGACACCGCAAATATCTCCGAGGAATGTCCCCAAAGTTCTACCATAAACCCCGGCATATCTTCCGTTACATTGATTTCCACCTGCTCCGACGAATCCTCCGTTACGCTTCCGTAAAAATGGTGCCTGGCATTTGCTTCATCTCCCACCGCAATACAGACTGCCCTGCGGTAAAGGGCGGCAATATCGTCTAAATATGCCGTCAGCCTGCCGTTGCTGCCGCGGTGTCCCTGGTTTGTGCCGAGGCAGATGCAAAGAACCAGCGGCTGCCCCCGCTTATCCGCCAGCCGATCCAGGTAATCAATGGCGGTAAAAATATCGTTTTCCTGGAACGCCACAGCCTCGTCCGGAATATAATAAAAATCCCTCAGATTCTGCTTGGCGGGCTTTAATTTGACAACTGCAATATCTGCCTGCGGCGCGGCGCCGATAAAATCATGTTCCGGATCCTCGCTGCCCGCCGCAATGGCCGCTACCATTGTCCCATGCCCGACTTCGTCTGCCTGCGGCACATACTCCCTGGGATTCTCCTGCTGCAGCGCAAAATCAATCTCCTGCTTGGTGTATTCCGTCCCGTAAATAAAGCCTTCCGGATTCGGCCCGTTTGCATCGCTCTGATCCCAAATTGCAACAATCCTGGTGCTGCCGTCCGTGTTCCGAAACGCGCTGTTTTCATAGGCAATCCCGGTATCTAAAAACCCGATCAAAATTCCGCTGCCGCTAAGCTCTAAATTGCGCTGCGTCTGCCCCCTGGTAATCCCGCTGATATCCAACGCGTTTTGCTCTAAGACGGTAAAGCACCTGGGAATGTTGATGTACTTAAACCCGCCCACCGAAAGCGGGGGCACTTTTTCCCTGTTTAAATAAAATACCGTATAACGGTTCGCAAGGTTTTGCGTACAGACACGCTCTAACCCCGGGATTTGGTAAAAAGACGCGCCTATAATATCATAATAGTCGTTGGAATAGACCGCTTCCTGGCAATCCATGGCATCTCCGCCTGTTTTTCTTTCTATCAATATATTATTACACGCGGCCAATTATACCCCGCCTGCCGCCGCGGTACGCATGGTAATCCGCGGACCGCCCGTTCCTTCGATATATGCTCTGGTAATCGTAACTTCGCCGATGTTGTCGTCTTTTGGAATTTCATACATAATATCCAGCATATACTCTTCCAATATCGCCCGAAGCGCCCTCGCCCCGGCCTTTTTTTCCTTTGCTTTTGCGGCAATGGCATGCAGCGCCTCCGCGTCAAATTCCAGCTTGACCTCATCCATTGCAAGCAGCTTCTGGTACTGGCGGACAATTGCGTTTCTGGGTTCCGCAAGCACGCGTACCAGCATGTCTTCCGTAAGCGCTTCCAGTGAAAACAGGATGGGCAGCCGTCCCAGAAATTCCGGTATCATACCGTATTTTCGTACATCCTCTACCAAAACCTGCATCAGCAAATTTTCCTCTTTGTCATATTGATCCTTTAAAGCCGCCTGAAAGCCCATGGAAGACGCCTTATTCAGCCGTTCCTTGATAATTTCCTCCAGATCTGGGAATGCGCCACCGCAGATAAATAATATATTTTTCGTATTTACCGTAACCATGGGCACCATCGCATTTTTGCTCGAAGCGCCTACCGGGACTTCTACCTCTGCCCCTTCTAAAAGCTTTAGCATCCCCTGCTGCACGGATTCTCCGCTGACATCCCGCTGGTTGGCATTGCGTTTTTTGGCGATCTTGTCTATTTCGTCAATAAAAATAATACCGTGTTCTGCCTTGTCCACATCATTTCCGGCAGCCGCAAGCAGCTTGCTGACCACGCTTTCAATATCGTCGCCGATATACCCCGCCTCTGTTAAGGACGTCGCGTCGGTGATGGCAAGCGGCGCGTCCAAAAGCCTTGCTAAGGTTCTGACCATATATGTCTTTCCCGAACCGGTCGGCCCGATCATCAGCATGTTGGACTTTTCAATCTCCACCTCCGAATCCTGCCTGTCATCGGATGCCACCCGCTTGTAGTGGTTATAAACCGCGACCGACATCACCTTTTTGGCATGTTCCTGCCCGATAATGTACTCGTCCAGGCGCGCCTTAATCTTATGCGGCGCAGGAATTGCACGGATGTCAAATTCCGGCTCCGCTTTTTCTTCTTTTTTCTTTTTCTTTATCTTTGGGGCGCAGGGCGCAAAACCCTGCAAATCGGCCAGGTTAATCATACTGATATTCGGCATCCTGCCAAAATCCATTCTGTCATCCATCGGAAAGCCCGTTGTATTGATTGTATCGAACATTCTCTGCATACAATCCCGGCAGATGTAGAAATCTCCCTGCACCCGCGTCATTTTCCCCGCCACGCCCGCGGGCCTGCGGCAGAGGCAGCAAACCTGCTCAAACTCTTCCGGTTCTTCCCGGTCTTTTGACGCCTGTTCCTCCTGCGCCGTATCAAGTGCATTCTTCTCTTCCGCTAATTCCACTTCAAAAAATTCCTGTCCCGGCATAATGTTCTCCTCGTCATTCCTATGTATTCTTATAAAGTATAAAGCATCCCGATCCGGATCTCAACGCAATTTACAATTTTTCATAGTTCTTTTATATTTTGAAATGTCTCTTTATCCACGATATCCACAAACCTTTTCCACATTGTTTCCACATTTTGTGGATAAT
>CAMSEJ010000294.1 GCA_947057405.1 uncultured Roseburia sp. | reverse complement strand
GGCATCCTGTGCAAAGAAGCAATGCAGTTTAAATCATTAATCACATTTACATTCAGAGAGAGTACCGCGAATGCGAAAAGTGTGTTAAGTGTATTGGGTGCATGCGTCAAGTGCGGTGATGAAGTGGAATTTGTATGCGAGGGAGAAGATGAGGAGGAGGCTCTGAAAGCTCTGGTCGCAGTGATTGAAAGCGGACTTGGGGAATAATAGAACAATGCCGATCAGTCCATCTCTGAGGATGGACTGATTTTTTATCCGGTCGGAAACCCGAAAGAATTTCCGATGTTACGGGAAAGGGAGGAAATACTATGTTAAATTATAAACGGTATCGGAAAAATCCGGTAGTGGATTATCCCGAGCGGCAGTGGCCGGGAAAAGAGATTGAGAAAGCGCCCATCTGGTGCAGCGTAGATCTGCGGGACGGAAATCAGGCGTTGATCGATCCTATGATTGTACAGGAAAAAATTGAAATGTTCCAATATCTGATTAAGCTTGGGTTTAAAGAAATCGAAATCGGTTTTCCGGCGGCAAGCCAGATCGAATATGATTTTCTGCGTCAGTTGGTGGATCGGAAGCTGATTCCCGACGACGTATGGGTACAGGTATTGTCGCAGTGCCGGGAAGAGCAGATTGCCAAAACGTTTGAATCGATTGCAGGGTGCAGACAGGCAATCGTGCATATTTATAATTCCACCTCCACGCTTCAGCGGGATGTGGTATTCCATATGGATCGGGAAGGCATCAAAGAGATTGCGCTGAAGGGAACGCAGCTTGTGAAAAAATATGCGGAGGATTTTCCGGGTAAGATCATTCTGGAATATTCCCCGGAAAGTTTTACCGGAACAGAACTCGATTTTGCCCTGGATATTTGTACGGCGGTACAGAAGGAATGGGGGGCAACGAAAGAAAATCCGATTATTATCAATCTGCCTTCGACGGTGGAGATGACAACGCCCAATGTATATGCGGATCAGATCGAATGGATGAACCGGCATTTTGAGAACCGGGAGAGTATTGTATTAAGTGTGCATCCGCACAACGACAGAGGAACCGGTGTCGCCGCTGCGGAACAGGCTATTTTGGCCGGCGCGGAACGTGTGGAAGGGACACTTTTCGGCAACGGTGAGAGAACGGGGAATGTGGATGTATTGAATGTTGCCTATAATATGTTTTCTCAGGGGATTGATCCGGCGCTTCATCTGGAACACATCAACGAAAGCATTGAAATCTACGAACGCTGCTGTAAGATTCCGATTCACCCGCGGCATCCGTATGCCGGCAAGATGGTATTTACGGCATTCTCCGGTTCTCATCAGGATGCCATCAATAAAGGGGTACAGGCGATGAAGGAACGGGGCGGCGAACACTGGCAGGTTCCGTATCTGCCGATTGACCCCGCCGACATTGGCAGAGAATATGAGCCCATTGTACGGATTAATTCCCAGTCGGGCAAAGGCGGCGTTGCCTTTATTATGGACACCTATTTCGGCTTTAAGCTGCCCAAGGCGATGCACAAAGAGTTTGCGGAGACGATACAGGCTATTTCCGAAAAACAGGGTGAGGTGTCGCCGGAACAGATTATGGAGCAGTTCCGCAGCGAATATCTGGATCAGAAAGAACCGCTGCATTTCCGGCGGCTGCATGTTTCTGACCTGTCGGGAGAAACTAAATCTCAGTTCGATACCAGGGTGGATGTGACATATACCGATCACGGCGAAACGAAAACCTTTGAAGCGGTCGGGAACGGTCCGATTGATGCGGCGCAGCGCGGAATGCAGGAGTCGCTGGGCGTCAGCATCAAGGTATTGGATTACGAAGAGCACGCACTGCAGAGCGGTTCCAACTCTCAGGCGGCAGCATACATCCATTTGCTGGATTCCAATACCGGCAGAGTTACCTATGGCGTGGGTGTCAGCTCCAATATTACGAGAGCGTCAATCCGGGCGCTGTTCTCTGCCGTAAACCGATTAGAACTGGGAAATTAGGAGGTAGAAATGAAAGAGATCATAGTAACCGGCTGCAATGGCCAGCTGGGAAGAGCGATCAATCAGATTCTGGCGGATCAGAAGGAATATCATCTTGTCAATACCGATGTGAGGGAGCTGGATATTTCTGATGTGGAAGCGGTTATGAGGCTGGCGCGGGACGTAAAGCCTTATGCCATTGTCAACTGTGCGGCACAGACAAACGTAAACGGATGCGAACAAAACCCGGAGTGTGCCTATCGCATCAATGCGCTCGGCGCCAGGAATCTGAGCATCGCGGCGCAGGAGACGGGTGCGAGGCTGTTTCAGATTTCTACCGATTATGTTTTTTCAGGCGATACCGATCGGCACTATAAGGAATATGACCTGCCCTGCCCTGCCAGTGTCTATGGGAAAACGAAGCTTCAGGGAGAGCAGTTGGTAAAGGATTTTTGCAGCAGATATTTTATCCTGCGCACGGCGTGGATGTACGGGGAGGGGAACAATTTCGCAAAGACGATGCTTCGTCTCTCCGAAAACAGTGATACCGTTCAGGTCGTAAACGATCAGATCGGGACACCGACGTATTCCATGGATTTGGCAAAAGCGATTGCCTGTCTGCTTCCTACGGATAATTACGGGATCTTTCATGCGAGTTGTGAAGGAGAGTGCAGTTGGGCAGAATTTGCCGCGGAAATCTTCCGTCTGGCCGGAAAGAAGACGGTTGTGGAAGGGATTACAACAGCCGCGTATGAGATGAAGTTTCCGGGACAGGCGCCGCGGCCGGCATACGCTGTGCTTGATAACGATATGTTTGCCATGACGACGGATTTCAGATTTCCGGTCTGGGAGGAATCGATCGCGGCATATCTGAAAACGTTGTAAGGGTTTTTCCGTTCGTCATAAAAAACGGCCGGCTCCGGAGCCAATGTCATTTAGATAAGCCTTTGAATTATTAAGTATTGCTTTGTATTTTAATTTTGTAAAAGGACATTGGATTTTGATACATGGTATAAATAAAAATCACCTGCCAATTTTACAAATAAATTAGCAGGTGATTTTTATATTACATTATGTATAATTTGGAAAATTAAAATTTATTTTTACAGAGTTCTATAATTGATTATTCTATATCCCAGTGATACCCACTATCTTGAAGACCTCCACTAATATATTCCATTCCCATAGATTCTGCCCATGCTGCCCATTCTTCATCACTAGAATTCTCGTCAACTATACTATCATTACTATTTGAATTTTCATTACTTGGTTGTTGTATTTCTCCTGTATTTCCTGTATTGTTTGACTGTTCCTTAGGCTGTGGTTTACTATCTCCAACCAATTTGTTGCTAATATAAACAATCTCGCCATTATTCCAATCTACTCTATACCAATCATTCGCCGTTCTGCCTGTGATATGCAATTCGCTAGAGGCTTCAGCTGTTCCTATTTTTT
>CAMSEJ010000293.1 GCA_947057405.1 uncultured Roseburia sp. | reverse complement strand
CCGATCTTATTTTCCTCCCCGAGCTCGGGCAGGATACGGGAAATGTAATCCGCAAAAATACTGTTCGGGGAGAGCACCAAAATCTGCGCCGCGCTTAAATTTCTGCGGTTATGGTACAGCAAATAAGCAATGCGGTGCAGCGCCACGGACGTCTTGCCGCTTCCGGGACAGCCCTGGACTGCCAGAATTTTATGGCTCTTATCGCGGATAATCCGGTTCTGCTCTTTCTGGATTGTCGTGACAATACTCTTTAAGCTGGCGTCGGCGTGTTCGCAAAGCGCCTGCTGCAGGATCTCGTCGTCGATATTCATTTCATTTTCCAGTACAAAGATCAGCCTGCCGCCCTTGATCTTATACTGCTTTTTGCGCTCCACCTTGCCCGTGATCACACCCGCCGGCGCAAAAAACTGCGCCGGACCCTTGTCGTACTCGTAAAACAGGCTGCAGACCGGGGCGCGCCAGTCAAATACATACGGATCCTTTGCCCTCCCCTCGGAAAGGTTCGCAATCCCGATGTAATAATGCTCCGGTTCGGTTTCGCCCTCATAGCAGAAATCCACCCTGCCGAAATACGGCGAATCAAGCATTTTTTCGTACCGTCTGCGGTCTTTTTTATATTCCTCCTGCTCCCGGACGCGGCTCTTTAAGGCGTTGCTGTTGTCGTACAATTCATAGCCGTACTCGTCAAATTCATTATAATTTTCCCAGAAATATTCGTGCATCTGTGCAATATCGTTCTCATTTCCCGTCATTTTGCGGTCCGTTTCGTTTATCTTATCGTGCAGGGTTTTGGTCACCAGTGCCAGATAGGCTTCTTCATGCATCACAAATACACTCCGTTTTTCTAATTTTTAAAGCTGTGGATGGGCGCGGGAATGCGTCCCCTGCGGCGGATAAAATCGGCGCAGGAAAACCGGTTTACCGGCATAATCGGCGCATATCCAAACAATCCGCCGAATTCCACCGTATCGCCCACGCCTTTTCCGATGACCGGAATTAAGCGCGCCGCCGTCGTCTTCTGGTTGACCATGCCAAGCGCCATTTCGTCCGCAATGATGCCGGAAATCGTCTCTGCCGGCGTATCGCCCGGAATGGCTATCATATCAAGCCCCACCGAACACACACAGGTCATTGCCTCTAATTTTTCCAGGGAAACCGCCCCCGCCTGCACCGCGTCAATCATGCCCTGATCCTCGCTGACCGGGATAAACGCGCCGCTTAAGCCGCCGACATAAGAAGACGCCATTACGCCGCCCTTTTTCACCTGATCGTTTAAAAGGGCAAGCGCCGCCGTCGTCCCCGGCGCACCGGCGTATTCCAGCCCAATCTCGCAGAGGATATCCGCTACGCTGTCCCCGACGGCAGGCGTAGGCGCAAGGGAAAGATCAATAATCCCGAACGGGATGTTTAAAAGCCGGGATGCTTCCTTGGCAACCAGCTGCCCGACACGCGTTACCTTAAACGCCGTTTTCTTAATGGTTTCGCAAAGCACCTCAAAGCTTTCGCCGCGCACCTGTTCCAGCGCGGTCTTGACAACGCCCGGCCCGCTGACACCTACGTTGACCACGGCGTCCGCTTCGGTCACCCCGTGGAACGCGCCCGCCATAAATGGATTGTCGTCCGGCGCGTTGCAAAAAACGACCAGCTTCATACAATCCACACTGTCTCTGTCCTTTGAACGTTCGGCAGTCTCCAGGATAATCCTGCCCATCAGCCTGACCGCATCCATATTGATGCCTGTTTTGGTCGATGCCAGATTCACCGAGCTGCACACGCGGTCGGTCCGGCAAAGCGCGGCGGGAATGGAACGGATCAGCATCTCGTCCGCCTTTGTCATCCCTTTGGACACCAGTGCGGAATAGCCGCCGATCAGATTTACGCCAACCGTCTTTGCCGCTTCGTCTAACGTATCCGCAAGCAGCGCAAAATCCTCCGGCGTCTGACAGGCAGCGCCGCCAACTAAGGCAACCGGCGTAACGGCAATCCGTTTGTTGACGATGGGAATCCCAAATTCATTTTCAATTTCCGCGCCCACCGCCGTCAAATCCTTTGCCACCGCCGTAATCTTATTGAATATCTTATTCCGAAGCTCCCCCAAATCAGAATCCATACAATCCAAAAGGCTGATGCCCAGCGTAATGGTACGCACGTCTAAATTTTCCTGTTCAATCATGGCGTTTGTTTCGTTTACTTCCCATATATTTATCATCGCATATTCTCCTTTCCCTTATATGCGGTGCATTTTCCGGAAAATTTCTTCCCGCTGGCATTTGATGCTGACACCGATTTCCTCCCCAAGCTGCGCCAGCTCTCTGGAACAGTCGCCAAACGGCTTTACCGCCTCATTCATGTCCACAATCATCATCATATTAAAATACCCCTGCACAATGGTCTGTGAAATGTCCAGCACATTGATCCGGTGATCCGCAAGATAAGTGCACACCTTTGCGATAATGCCTACGGTATCCTTACCCACTACAGTAATGATTGTCTTGTCCGCTGATTTCTCCATTTTTTATACTCCTCTTTTTTCATCAAATTATACCGCCAAAAGCTCCGATACGCCGTTTCGGTCCGCAACGGAAATCGGAAAATCCCGTCCCTCATACGGGCAGTCCCCCATTGTAATCTCCATACGGACCGCTTCAAGGGCAAGCTGCGGATAATTATTCTCCTTGCTCAAATGCCCCAGCAGCACGCCCCTGCAGTGATCGTGCAGAAGCCGCGCTAAAAGCCTGCCGCAGTTTTCATTGGAAAGATGCCCTCTCTCCCCCAAAATACGCCGCTTTAAATAATACGGATAAGAACCCGCCTGCAGCATATTCTCATCGTGGTTTGCCTCAACCAAAAGCAGGTCAATCCCGCGCAGCCTGTCAGTCAAATCATCCCCGTAGGTCCCCAGATCGGTAAGGACCGCCGCCGAATTGCCTCCGCTTTTGATCACATACGCCACCGGATCCGCCGCGTCATGGGAAATGCAAAGCGGAAGCACGGAAAGCTCTCCCACTGTAAACGTCTGATCCGGCGTTATAATATGAAACAGCTCCGGATCGATTTTTCCTACCTGAGACGTCTTTAAAATCGCCTCCGCCGTTCCTTTCGTCGCGTAGACGGGAAGCCCGTAACGCCTTGCAATCACACCGAGGCCGCTGATATGGTCTATGTGTTCATGGGTTACCAAAACCCCCTTCATCTCACAGGTCTTATGTCCCAGGGAATTTAAACCCTGTTCAATCCGTTTTCCGCTGATCCCCGCGTCAATCAGCAGACGGCTGCCGCCTGCGCCTGCCAGAATACAATTACCGCTGCTTCCGCTGGCAATACTGCATAATTCCATATGTATTTACTCCCCTCACAAATCATTCCCGAGCGCTTCCCGAATCTGGAGGAACGCCTCCCGGCGCGTCCCGTTGTTGTCGATCACCACCCGGCAGTGCCTG
>CAMSEJ010000292.1 GCA_947057405.1 uncultured Roseburia sp. | reverse complement strand
GATGATCGCGGCATGTTCCCGTATGGCGGCCTCTACAATCCGCTCTGCCGTTACGTCCTTGCCCAGGTCGATCACCCGGTAACCATAATTCTTTAACATCAAAACGACCAGATTCTTGCCGATATCGTGGATGTCGCCTTCTACCGTCGCCATGATAATCACCGCCGCATCTTCTTTGCCCGCTTCCCGTTTGATCATCGGCTCCAGGTACGCAATGGCGTTCTGCATGGCGCCTGCCGAAGAGATCAGCTGCGGCAGGAAGTACACCTGCTGTTCAAACAGTTCCCCGACCCGGTTGATTGCGGGAATCAGACATCCGTCAATCAGCCCTTTCGGATCTTCCCCGTCTTTTAATGCCAGCTTTACCTCCTCTAATATCCTGCCTTTGCCGCCTTCCACAACGCAGTCAAACACACGCTGCCGCGGGGATACAGGCGCTCCGGAGGAACCGGGCGTCCGGGGTAGATCGCCGGGCCCAAAAGACGCTTCCTCTTTGAGACGGTTTGCCCGGCGGATATAACGCAAATCCGCGCCGGGTTTATTCATCAGCAGATCGGCGGCATAAGCCGCGTCAACTAAAGCCTTCTGCGCCGGGTTGGCAATCGCCATGGTAAGCCCTCTTGTAATGGCCGCCGTCAAAAATGCGGTATTGATGCAGCTTCGTTCCGGCAGGCCAAACGAAATATTCGACAACCCGCATACGGTTGCCAGATCGTGTTCTCTGCAGTACGCAATCGTTTCTAAGCATTCCACCGCCGCATTTGGGTTTGCCCCTACGGTGGCCACAAGGCCGTCTACGATAATGTCTTCTTTTGCCATGCCAGCTTTTAATGCGGCGGAAACAATCGTTTCAATAATACGGTGCTTTTCCGCTTTGTTTTCCGGAAGCCCGGCGTCCGAGAGCGGGAGCAGAATAAACATAGCGCCGTATTTGGCGGCGATTGGGAGCAGGTTTTCAAATTTCTCCTGTTCAAGGGAAATGGAATTGATAAGCGCACGCCCGGGGTAAATCCGAAGCGCCTCTTCTATAATATCCACATGGCTGGAGTCAATACAAAGCGGCAGGTCTGTGACAGACGACACCTCGTAAACGGCGTTTCGCATCATCTCTTTTTCGTCAATCCCGTTTAAGCCCATATTGATATCAAGCACTGCGGCGCCGTCCTGTTCCTGCTGCTGCGCCATTTCGCACGCCAGATCCAGGCTGCCTTCCCGCAGCTTTTCCTGCAGCTTTTTTTTGCCTGTGGGATTGATTCGTTCGCCAATAATAGCAAACGGGCCGTCTAAACGGATTTCCATATGGCTTCGCTCAGAAGCCAAAAAGCGGCGGCGGGCGGTTTTTACCGGAAGCAGGTCGGTCTCTTTTAAAGCGTCCGTCATGGCCTTAATATGCGCCGGCGTCGTGCCGCAGCAGCCGCCGAAGACGCGCGCGCCGTTTGCCGCAAGCGTTTTCATTGCCTCCGCAAATTCCTGCGGCTGCATATCGTATACGGTTTTTCCGCCTGCCAGCTTCGGCAGCCCTGCATTTGGCTTTACCAAAACCGGTATGCCGGAAACGTCGTACATGGCCCTGACCTGCTCCGCCATTTTATCCGGCCCTGCGGAACAGTTCATGCCGATCACGTCGACGCCCAGGCTTTGCAGGACAATCGCCGCGGTCGCCGGATCGGTGCCGAACAGCGTGCGCCCGGTATCTTCATAGGTCAGGCTGACCAGAACGGGAAGGTTATTGGTTTCTTTGACTGCCAGGACCGCCGCGCGGCATTCCTGCAGGCTCATCATCGTTTCCACCACATACAGATCCACCCCGGCTTCTTCCAGCGAACGCACCTGCTCTTTATAAATCTCCACCAGTTCTTCAAACTGCATTTCCCCGATCGGGTAAAGCTGCTGCCCGGTCATGGAAATATCGCCCGCAATATATACGCCCTGCGCGCCGGCGGCAGCTTCTTTTGAAAGGGCTACCAGCCTTTGGTTCATCTCGTGCAGCCTGTCCGCATAACCGTATTCGGCAAGCTTGATGCGGTTTGCGGTAAACGTCGGGGCATAGAGGATATTCGTCCCTGCCGATACGTATTCCTGCTGCAGTTTGATAAGCGCCTCAGGGTTTTCCAAAATCCACTGTTCCGGGCAGACACCTGTTTTCATGCCTGCCGCCTGCAGGCTGCTGCCCGTTGCGCCGTCTAAGAAAAGCGGTCCCTGATTCAGTAAATGCCTAAATGATTCTCTGTCCATGTTTCCTCCTGTTGCTGTTTTCGTGTCATTTTGTCATCCTTTAGCGGTTGTGTCATACGTAGTTTCCTGTCCATTGCTTAACAGCCGGATCATCCTGTCATAATTTTCCGGTTTGTGCGGAAACGTGCAGCGATCGCACAGCTTTAATTCTCCCTGCCGCGTCCGGACATATTCCGGGGTTCCCGGGCAATTTTTCCTGTGATACAGAGGACAGTTCTTACTTCCTGACCCTTCTGACAATTTCCGCCATCATCTCCGCCCGGTTAAACGGCGTCATAAAATAATACCCGTCCGCCGTATCCCGCATCCGTTCCGCAAGCTCCACGGCAAGCGAAATTCCCACGCGCTCCGCCTCCTGCCTTCCCATATCCGGCGCATACCGCGCGATAATCTCCTCCGGAATCCGGATCCCCGGCATTTCATTTGCCAGAAACACCGCATTTTTATAACTCACAAGCGGTAAAATCCCGCACAAAACCGTTGCGCCCGACTGTTCTTTCAGGTACGCCACCCGCTCCATATCCTCCTCAGAATAAACCGGCTGCGTCAAAAACACGGCGCATCCGTTTTCCATTTTCTGTTTCATGCGCCTCACAATCGCATCCGCATTCGCCCCGTGGTAATTCAGCGCACCGCCGTAGCGCACCGGCTCTTCTGCAAACACATCCGCGTTCATCTCCGCCAGATACCCCATAAACCGGATTGAATTAAAATCAAACACCGGGGTCACCACGCCCCTGTCGTCCCGGCCTACCGGATCCCCGGTTACAACCAGAAAATTTCGCAGCCCGTTCATATAATCGCCCAGAATCCCGGAACGCATGGCAATCACATTTTTATCCCGGCAGCAAATATGCGGCATCACAGGTATCCCCACCTTGCGCTGCACATATGCCGCCAGCTTCGCGGCGTCCATGCGCACCCGCGCCATCGGGGAATCCGCAAGCGTAAGCATATCCGCCCCCGCTTCTTTTACCTTCGCCGCCCCGTTTAATACCTTGGAAATATCAATGCCAAACGGCGGATCCAGTTCCACCAGAATCTGCTTTTTATTCTGTCCGCCCGGCATCCTTACCGGCGCCAAAGACGCCGGCCCAGCCGCCTGTTCTAACGCCTCCGTCTTTTTCGGAAACGCAGGCAAATCCGTTAAAGCCTTTTTCAGATCGCAAATATATTCAGATCGGAAGAGCGTCGTGGAGGGAAAGAGTGTGGTACCTTGTGTAGAT
>CAMSEJ010000291.1 GCA_947057405.1 uncultured Roseburia sp. | reverse complement strand
AGTGAAGAGCAGGCGGCGGGGATTGCCAAATTTGTGGCAACCGAAGTGGGGAACAAAACCACGGACAGCATTCTGCTTTTGGATTCCGACGGAAACGTCCTTTTTTCCGGCGGAGATTCCGGTACTTCGGCGGGAATGGTAAGCGCGCAGCTTTCCGCGAAGGGCAAGGAAGAGAATAAAGTGAAAAAAGAAGTCAGGGACGTTATACTTGGGTCGGATGTATACGATAATGTATCGGTCGGCCTGAATCTGTCCATGGATTTTAATACGGAAGAATACGTAAACCAGCATTATTATGTAGATGACGGGCGCGAGCAGGGGTATTTAAACAGCAAAAGTACGTTTGAGTCGGAAGCGGAAGGTGGACGAGCCGACGTGCCTGGCACGGATACCAACGGGCAGAACGGGGATACGACCTACACGCTGCCGGATTCGGAGGTGACTTCTTCGTCCACGAGCGAGAATAAGGAAAATTACCTTACGAGTCAGGAGATTACCAGAAGGAATAACAACGGGGGAGTTGTAGATTACGAAAATTCATCCATTTCTGTCGTAGCCACTTCTTATGTCGTATACGACGAGAGGGCGCTTAAGGCGGACGGGACATTAAACGATATGACATTCGACCAGTTTGTAGCGCAGAACAGCGACCGTGTGAAGACGACGGTAGACGACGAGTTCTACAACATGGTTGCCAATGCAACCGGAATTTCCAGGGACAGAATTACGATTGTTGCATATGATGTACCGTTTTTCAAATACGCTTCCGCGAGCGGGAGGGATATTGCAGACTATCTGCAGATAGCGCTTGCCGTTTTGATTTTTATCCTGCTCGGATTTGTTGTGTTCCGGAGCATGCGCAGGCAGGAGGAGCAGGCAATCGAGCCGGAGCTTGCAGTAGAAGATCTGCTTGAGAGCACAAAAGAAGCGGAAGAAGAAAACTTAGAGGATATCGGCTTCTCGGAGAAATCGGAGACGCGTATCCTGATTGAGAATTTTGTGGAAAATAATCCGGAAGCAGCGGCGTCGTTGTTGCGCAATTGGCTGAATGAGGAGTGGGAATAGACATGAGCAGTGAAGAATTGACAGGTGTCCAAAAGGCGGCGGTGCTCTTAATTGCATTGGGACCGGAGAAATCGGCGGACATTTTTAAACATTTGAAAGAAGATGAAATAGAAGAGCTGACGCTGGAAATTGCCAATACCAGGAGTGTTTCCCCGCAGCTGAAAGAGAAAGTATTAAATGAATTTTACCAGGTATGCCTGGCACAGCAGTACATCGCCGAAGGCGGTATCGCATATGCCAAAGAGCTGCTGGATAAAGCGCTGGGCGGCGATCGTGCGCAGGAGGTTATCTCAAAGCTTACGGCTTCGCTGCAGGTACGTCCGTTTGAGTTTGTCCGCAAAACGGATCCGAGCCAGGTGCTGAACTTTATCCAGGATGAGCATCCGCAGACAATTGCCATGATTCTGGCGTACCTGACGCCGGCGCAGGCGGCGATGATTATGGGAGCGCTTTCACCGGAAGTGCAGGCAGATGTGGCAAAGAGGATTGCGACGATGGACCGCACGTCGCCGGATGTCGTAAAAGAGGTGGAACGCGTGCTCGAACGAAAGCTTTCTTCGCTGATCAACCAGGATTACACGGTTGTGGGCGGCGTAGACGCAATTGTCAATATTTTAAATACCGTAGACCGTTCTACGGAGAAGCATATTATGGAATCCCTTGAAATCGAAGAACCGGAACTGGCAGACGAGATCCGCAAGAAGATGTTCGTATTCGAAGATATCATGCTGCTCGACGACCGTGCGATCCAGCGTGTGCTGCGTGATGTGGACAACAATGACCTTGCGGTTGCGTTAAAGGGCTCCGGAGAAGAGGTGCAGAATACGATTTTCAAGAACCTCTCGAAGCGTCTTGCTTCCATGATCCGCGAGGATATGGAATTTATGGGTCCTGTCCGTATGAAAGACGTGGAGGAAGCACAGCAGAAGATTGTCGGTGTAATCCGTAAGCTGGAAGAGTCTTCTGAGATTGTAATCTCAAGAGGCGGAGGTGACGAGATCGTTGTCTAATTTATTTAAGCAGTACAATACCGTAGAACCGGAACGGGACGTCCGCGTTATAGATTATAACCCGATGGTGGAGCAGCGTCTTGCCGAGCTTGCGAAAAAGCAGGGCGGACAGGACGGAGGATTCCGCGAATTAAGTCTGGTTGCGGACGAGGTGCAGATGCCCCGGGAGGATCCGGAGGAGGTCATCAGGCGGCAGTTAGAAGAAGCCGAAGAGACTTTAAGCCGGGCGAAGGAAGAGGCGAAGGCTCTGCTTGAGGAAGCGCAAGCCGGTGCCGATGGCATCCGGCAGAAGGCGTTGGAGGACGGACAAAAAGAAGGCTACGATACGGGCTTTGCACAGGCGAAAGCCGAGCTTGAGGAGGAATACGGGCACAGAAAGGCCGAGCTTGAACGGCTCGAAGCGGACCGGCAGGCGGAGTATGACAGAGAGCTTAAGGAGCTTGAACCGAGGCTTCTGGATGCGGTCCTTACGGTCGTGGAAAAAGTTTTTCGTGTCCGGTTTGACGACAAAAAAGATATTTTGCTGCATTTAGTCGGGAATACGCTTGCCGAGATCGAAGGATGCAGGGAATTTTGCATCCGCGTGTGCCGGGAAGACAAGGAATTTTTAGAGGCGCACAAAGAAGAGATACTGGCCGGCGTCGGAACGGATATTGCGCTTACCTTTACGGCGGACCTTACAATGGAAGCAAATGAATGTGTAATTGAAACCGACAGCGGAATGTTTGACTGCGGCGTAGGCGTGCAGCTGGGAAATTTAATAAAAGATTTAAAGGCGTTAAGCCTGTGAGGATGAGGAAACGTGGCATATAATTTAGACAAATATTTACAACTGGCAGACCGTACATATTTTGACAGGTTAGGGAAAGTGGCGAAAGTCGTAGGGCTTACGATTGAATCCATCGGCCCGGAAGCGAAACTGAATGATTTATGCCGCATCATCATTGATAAGAATAAGGACATTTCCGTAATGGCAGAGGTAGTCGGGATACGGGATAACCGCCTGCTGCTGATGCCTTATGAAAGTGTGGAAGGTTTGGGCATTGGGTGTACCGTAGAGAATACGGGACATCCTTTGTCTGTGTGTGTGGGCGATGCGCTGTTAGGGCATATGGTGGACGGGATCGGCAGGATGGCAGAGCCGGTAGAATTTACCGGATGCAGAGAATATTCGGTCGAAGCGCCGCCGCCGGACCCGATGGAGCGTAAGATCATAGATGAAATCCTGCCGCTTGGCGTCAAAGCCGTTGACGGGCTGATTACGGTCGGCAAGGGGCAGAGGATTGGAATATTTGCCGGCTCCGGCGTCGGCAAGAGCACCCTGCTTGGCATGTTTGCGAGAAATACCAGGGCGGATGTCAACGTCATTGCCCTGATTGGCGAGCGCGGCAGAGAGGTTCGGGAATT
>CAMSEJ010000290.1 GCA_947057405.1 uncultured Roseburia sp. | reverse complement strand
TTTTACAGGGAGATACAGAAGTTACGCAAAGCGAAAAGGGCTGTGCGGTCACGATATCTTTGGATACGGAAATCGACGTCTCAAGGGGCTGTGTCTTAGAAAAGAGTTACCCGTTAAAAGTCGGTTCAATGTTTGCGGCTTCTATTTTGTGGATGGATGACAATGCGCTTGCGGCCGGGAAGAATTTTTACTTAAAAATCGGTACGCAGCAGGTTCCGGCTACCATCATGGGAATTCAATACAAAATAGACGTCAATACCGGAGCGGAGCTTCCTGCCGACACAATCAGCAAAAACGAAATTGCGCTGTGTGAGATTTCGGTCGGCAGCAAAATCGTATTTGATGAATTTTCCGGCAACAAGGATCTAGGTTCTTTGATTTTAATTGACCGTCTGACCAATATGACAAGCGCCTGCGGTATTGTTGCACATAACATTACCAAAGAGAACAATCTGACCTGGCATAATATGGACGTAACGAAAGAGCTTCGGGAAGGGCAGTTAAACCAGAAGGCCATCACGATTTGGATGACCGGCTTATCCGGCTCAGGGAAATCCACAATTTCAAATGCCCTTGAGAAAAGGTTGTTTTCCATGGGAAAGCATACCATGCTTCTGGACGGGGATAATGTCCGCATGGGTTTAAATAAAAACCTAGGCTTCGGTGAAAAGGACAGAATTGAAAATATCCGCAGGATTGCAGAAGTCTCAAAGCTGATGAATGATGCGGGACTGATTGTTTTGACGGCGTTTATTTCCCCGTACCGCTCCGACCGAAGGAAAGCAAAGCAGATTATCGGAGAGAATTTTATTGAGGTATACGTCAGCACTTCTTTAAAAGAATGTGAAAGACGGGATGTCAAAGGATTGTACAAAGCGGCGCGCGCCGGCAAGATTTTTGATTTTACCGGAATTACAAGCCCGTATGAAGAGCCGGAACACCCCGACATTGTAGTGGATGCGGAACATAACAGCGTAGAGGAATGTGTCAGCCAGATTTTGCGGGAAATAGAACAGTATTTAAAAATGAATGAATAATCTAAAAGGAGTAAGGAATGAAAACACTACATGTCCATATCGGGACTCCGAAAACAGGGACAACTTCCATACAGAATTTTTGCTGTGAGAACCAGCGTTTGCTGGAACAGAGGGGATATTGTTATCCGATGTTCCCATATGCATATAAAGGGATTGCCAAAGTACGAAACGGCCATTTTCTGCTTGGCAGGGTGGTAGGCGCAGGCGGTGTACGGGATGAAAACAGGGAACGGGAAATTTACCGGGAAGGTATGGCGACGCTGCGGAAGCTGTTTTCGACTTATGATGACATTATCCTTTCCGACGAGGGCATCTGGTGGAGGATGGACAGCATCAAAAAGGCATTCTGGACGGATTTAAAACAGGCGGCCCAACAGGAGGGGGTTCGGATCCACGCGATTGTATACCTCAGGCGGCAGGATAAATTGTATATTTCACACTGGAACCAGGTCGTCAAAGCAAAATCGGGAGTCATTGCAGACTATACCCTGCAGGAGGCTCTGGAAAAGGATAATTTAAAGATCTGGCTGGAGTATTACGAGAAAATCGAGCGGATTGCCGGTATCATCGGAAAAGAAAATATTACGGTGAGGCGTTTCGATAAAAAGCATTTTGTGCAGGGGAGTCTTTACGCGGATTTTTTGGAGACGGTCGGTCTTTCTTTGACGGAGGAATACAATATTTCGCAGGATGTGCGCAATGTCGGATTGTACGGAAACACGCATGAGATAAAACGGGTATTAAACAGTCTTCCTCAGATGTCGGAGCGTGCAGTCAACACGTTTTTTGTTGACAGCCTTTGGGAGATTTCGGGCGTTTCCAAGCAGGAGTATCCCTCTGAAATGATGTCAAAGGAAGAAACGGAAGCATTTCTGCGAACCTATCAGGAAGGCAACAGAAAAATTGCAGAGGAATATTTGGGGGAGCCGGGGGCAGAGCTGTTCGACGAACCGATTCTGGATCTGCCCAAATGGCAAAAGGACAACCCTTATATGTATGATGATCTGATCCGTTTTGCAGGCGTGACGACAATACGTTTACGGGAAGAGAACCGGAAATTAAAAAAAGAAGTCAAAGATTTATCCGATTTCAGGAATCATTTGAAACATCCGTTTCGGACGCTTTTTCGGCGCCTTAAACGGTGGCTGGGAGTATAAACATATATGAAAATATTATGGATCCATATTGGAATGGCAAAAACGGCATCGTCTTCTATCCAGGCATTCTGCTATGAAAATGCAGATATATTGGAACGCTAGGGGTTTTGTTACCCGGTCTTTCCGCTTCATTATTCCGGCATTGCAAAGGCACATAACGGACGCTTTCTTTTGGGTGTGATAAAAGACGAAAACGGAAAAAGAGATTTAAAGCAGGAAGAGAAGAACTTTCAGGACGGCATGAGGATGGTGCACGAGCTGTTCTTAAAGCATGATAATATTATTCTCTCCGACGAAAGCATCTGGCGCGGCATGGACCGCGAAAAGCCGAACCTTTGGGAGCTTATGGAACAGGAGGCCCAAAAAGGGAATTTTCAAATCCGCGTGATTGTGTACTTCAGAAGGCAGGATAAATTTTTCCCCTCGAACTGGAACCAGATTGTAAAAAAGGACGGGGTTACGGAAACGTTTGAACGTTATTTGGGGAGGGTTGATTTGCTTTTCCTCAATTACTATAAAAAACTGGAACGGATGGCGTCCGTGATCGGCAAAGAAAATATCATTGTCCGCCGTTTTGAACCCGATCGATTTGAAGGCGGGAGTATTTATCACGATTTCCTGTCGGTATTCGGCCTTTCTTATACGGCTGACTACCGTCTGACGAAGGAAGTGCGCAATTATGGATTATATGGAAATACGCATGAAATCAAACGTGTCTTAAATTTCCTTCCCCAGGTGAAAGAAAAGCCTGTGCGTCTGTTTCTGACAAACTGCCTGTGGGAATTTTCGGACATTTCGCAAAGGGAATACCCCAATGAAATGTTTTCCAAAGAAGAAATTTCGCAGCTTTTGGAAACGTATGGTCCGGGAAACCGAAAGGTTGCAGAAGAATACCTGCATGAGCCTGGGGCGGAGCTGTTCGATAATACCATAAAGGATCTGCCGAAATGGGAGAAGGACAATCCGTATATGGTGGATGATGTAATCCGTTTTCTGGGCAGTACCGGGATTTATCTGTTCCAGGAAAATAAAGAGCTTCAAAAGGAGCTTGCGGAATTAAGGAGATTTGCGAAGTTCGTCCGCCATCCGTTTCGGACTCTCTGGCGCCGGATTCGGCGGACGATATTCCGTAAGGGTTAGCACTACAGCGAACGACAGGGAGTGAATGGCAAAGGGGCCGTCAGTCAGAGGGAAGGGTATGCGTCTGGGTCTGTGTTCAGGGGCTAAGGGGCTCTAAAGCATCCCGTTTTGGTATTCTCATGCGGACGCAACCACCGGAAACGCGCCGTCCATGGCGCGGT
>CAMSEJ010000289.1 GCA_947057405.1 uncultured Roseburia sp. | reverse complement strand
TACACAGCGAACGCCGCATCCCCTGTCCTCTGGCTGACGGAACTTTGCCAACATTGTTCGCTCTAGAGCGTGATTTGAATTAAGATGAAATTCCTGTCAGAACGCTATTCTTCTTCTTTTAAATATTCCCCTGCCTGTTCCTCTGTTAAATCAAATTTCGTCTGCAGCCTTGTTATAATTTCTTCCTCTGAAAGACGTAAATCTCTGTAAACAGAGATTGCTCCAAAAATTTTACCCATCTCTTTGCCTATCTTCTGGTTTTCCCTGTCACGCATTAACAACGTCATATATTCATGCCTCCATTCCCGGTTCTTATTCGCCTTCTCCACGACTACCGCAGAATCTTCCATTTATGCACCCGCTTTCTCCCCTGTAAATTCCTGCCGAAAAGTTCTGTATGTTTCAAAAAAAGACCTGGTTTTATCCTCCCAGGTCTCTTCTCATCTTTTCTATACCGCATTCCCGGCGTTACACCGGATATGCTCCGTTCTTCGTATCCGCAACCGATGCGTCCACGCCTTTTTGCTGCGCTTCACGGTATTTAAAGAAATCCGTCGCCACCTGCGGGAACAGCGCATAAGACAAAACATCTTCATCCTGCTGCTTCCACTGCTTCATTTCCGCTTCAATCTTATGAAGCTCCGGCTCCAGCAAATCCGCATACCTGCATTTGATTGCGTTCTTCTTTTCGGCGCCAAGCACTTTATCCACAACTTCCGGATTAAACGGTTTTACCGTCTGCCCGTATTTGCCAAGCAATACGTCCTTCGTCTCCTTTGTCGCCACTTTATACCGCTCGCCCATCAGTACGTTGAACACAGCCTGTGTCCCTACAATCTGCGATGACGGCGTTACAAGCGGCGGCTCGCCGAGATCTTTGCGCACACGCGGAATCTCTTTTAATACTTCTTCGTATTTGTCTTCCGCATTCTGCTCTTTTAACTGGGATACCATGTTTGATAACATGCCGCCCGGCACCTGATAGAGCAGCGTTTTAATATTTACGCCGAGTACCTTCGGGTTCATCAGACCGCTGTCTAACGCTTCTTCCCGCATCGGGCGGAAATAATCTGCGATTTCGGCCAGCAAATTCTGATCCAGGCCGGTATCGTACTCTGTCCCCTTAAATGCCTCGACCATAACCTCTGTCGCCGGCTGGCTCGTACCGAGCGCAAACGGGGAAACCGCCGTATCGATAATATCGCATCCGGCCTCTACCGCCTTCATATACGTCATGGAAGCAACGCCGGACGTATAATGCGTGTGCAGCTCAATCGGCAGGGAAGTCGCTTTCTTGAGTGCGGAAACCAATTCGGTTGCCTGTGACGGAACCAAAAGACCTGCCATATCTTTGATACAGATGGAATTTGCACCCATTTGTTCGATTCTCTTGGCAATATCCGTCCAGTATTTGAGTGTATAAGCATCGCCTAACGTATACGATAAGGCAACCTGCGCATGTCCTTTTTCCTTGTTGCAGGCAGTTACCGCCGTCTGTAAATTGCGAAGGTCATTTAAGCAGTCGAAAATACGGATGATATCAATTCCGTTTGCAATGGATTTCTGTACGAAATATTCCACTACGTCGTCCGCATACGGGCGGTATCCCAGAATATTCTGCCCGCGGAATAACATCTGCAGCTTCGTTTTCTTAAAGCCTGCGCGCAGCTTGCGCAGACGGTCCCACGGATCTTCTTTTAAGAAACGCAGGGATGCGTCAAAAGTTGCGCCTCCCCAGCACTCTACGGCATGGAAGCCCACCTGATCCATTTTGTCTATAATCGGCAGCATCTGCTCTGTTGTCATCCTGGTGGCAATCAGGGACTGATGCGCGTCTCGTAATATGGTTTCCGTAATCTTTAACGGTTTCTTGGTCGTTTTTGCCATGATTTCTATCCTCCTAATTTATTCACTCTATATACCAAAGATTGCCATAAATACACCGGCCGCTACAGCAGTACCGATTACGCCGGCTACGTTTGGCCCCATTGCATGCATCAGCAGGAAATTGGTCGGATCTTCTTCTGCCCCGACCTTCTGTGATACACGGGCTGCCATAGGAACTGCGGAAACCCCGGCGGAACCAATCAGAGGATTGATTTTTCCTTTGGTCAAAACGCATAAAATCTTGCCGAACAATACCCCGGCCGCCGTACCGAATACGAATGCAACCAGCCCAAGGATAACGATTTTAATTGTGCTTATGTTTAAGAATGCTTCCGCACTGGTCGTTGCGCCTACGGAGGTACCGAGCAGAATAACAACGATGTACATCATTGCGTTGGAAGCCGTTTCCTGAAGCTGGCGTACTACGCCGGATTCACGGAATAAGTTGCCTAACATCAGCATACCTACAAGCGGAGCCGTTGTCGGCAGGATCATACATACGACAATTGTAACAACGATAGGGAACAGAATCTTTTCCAGCTTGGAAACCGGACGCAGGTTCTCCATGACAATCGCGCGTTCTTTTTTCGTCGTCAGCGCCTTCATAACAGGCGGCTGGATAATCGGAACTAAGGCCATGTAAGAATACGCCGCAACGGCAATCGGACCCATTAAGCCTGTCTGCCCCAGCTTTCCGGCAAGGAAAATAGAAGTCGGGCCGTCCGCACCGCCGATAATGGAAACGGCAGCCGCCGCTTTGTCGTTAAAGCCCATTAAAATTGCAAGCAGGTAAGCGCCGAAAATACCGAACTGCGCCGCCGCACCCAAAAGAAAGCTGATTGGATTCGCAATCAAAGGGCCAAAGTCGGTCATCGCGCCGACCCCTAAGAAAATCAGGGAAGGCAGGATAGACCATTCGTCCATCAGATAAAAATAATGAAGCAGGCCGCCGATCCCGTTACTGGTCTCTTCCGGGCTTGCGATGATGTCCGGGTAAATATTTACCAGAAGCATACCAAACGCAATCGGAACCAACAGTAACGGCTCATAGCCCCTTGCAATCGCCAGGTATAAAAACAGGCAGGCAACCGCAATCATGAGGTAATTCCCCCAGGTCAGGTTTAAAAAAGCCGTCTGGTGCAGGAGATTCCCCATTGTATCGAGAATATATGACATTGTCTTTCAACCTCCTGATTAATTGTTTAATGTTGCCAGTAACGCTCCTGATTCCACCTGATCTCCTACGGCTACGTCGATGCTTGCCACGGTGCCGTCTTCCGGCGCCACAACCGGTGTTTCCATTTTCATAACTTCAAGCACTAAGACCGTATCGCCTTTCTTTACGGCCGAGCCCGGATTCGCTTCGATTTTAAATACTTTGCCTGCCGCTTTGGCTTCGATGCGGACATTGCCCGCGCCGCCTGCCGCCTTCGGCGCTGCCGCCGGAGCCGCTGCTTTTGGAGCCGGAGCCGCCATGCGCCTTGGAGCCGGCGCTGCGCCGGTGCTGCCTGCTTCTTCTACGGTTACATCATAAACAGTTCCATTCACGGTAATTGTATAATTCTTCATTTAAAATATCCTCCAGATCGGAAGAGCACACGTCTGAACTCCAGTCACATGGCATGA
>CAMSEJ010000288.1 GCA_947057405.1 uncultured Roseburia sp. | reverse complement strand
ATGGCAGGGCAAACCGGAACCGCGCCATGGACGGCGCGTTTCCGGTGGTTGCGTCCGCATGAGAATACCAAAATGGGATGCTTTAGAGCCCCTTAGCCCCTGAACACAGACCCAGCCGCACACCCTTCCCTCTGACTGACGGCCCCTTTGCCATCTACTCCCTATCGCTCGCTGTAATACTAAGGTCAAATTCAAATGATCGAATATTTTTTGTATATTTATTTACATAAGGTGGATTATAAATTTTTTTACCACTTTCTTTATTTCTGTGATAAAATGATATCTATCAAAGAAAATAAGATATTACGATCCTTCCACTTCAAACGGGAACATGTAAAAGTTTAACAAAGGAGTGCCTTATATGAATACTAATTTTGCATACCAGGAAGAACCCTGGAAAGAAAAATTAAATGGTAAAATTATCCTGATGTCCCCGCGGCCATCCATAAACCATAACCGGGTGGTCGGAAACATCTACCATATTTTCCGAACTTATTTAAAAGGCAAAACTTGTGAAGCGTTCAGTGATGGCGTAGACGTTTTTATCACGGAAGAAGATAATGTAATCCCTGATGCAATGATTATTTGCAACAAAGACATTATAAAACCAGACGGTATCCATGGAGCGCCCGATCTGATTGTAGAGGTTTTATCCCCCAGTACAGCAAAAAATGACAGAGGATATAAAAAGGAACTTTATGAAAGATCCGGCGTCAAGGAATATTGGATTGTCGATCCGACTGTACGTACCATAGAAGCTTATCTCCTATCAGCAGAAAAATATATTCTTGACGGGTATTATGGTATATTTCCAGACGTTCCGGGGATTACCGAACAGGAGCGAAAGGAAAGCAAAAAGGAGATCTCCGTATCCCTCTACGATGATTTTAATATTTCTTTGGAAGAGATTTTTTATAACCTGTTTTGACGTAATAAAAAACCACCCCTGTGCCAACAGGAACGATCTTATGGAGCAGCATGCAAGATAACATAATTAAACTACTGCAATATTTTTATTGTGTCCTTGATGCATCAAATGTACAAATATGCCATGAGGTAAGAAATTGTATCAACCAGATACGAAAAATATGGGCGGTAAGCAAGGAGAACTTTATGAATATGCATGATAAAATGGCAAAGGAATTATTTGACAATAAGTCTTTAAAAGCATTATCTTATCTAATTGAGCATGGAAGAGAATTAGAATTTGAATATGACAAAAAAATATGTTTCCTTAGTAAAGATAATTCGAGCGGCTTTGTATCTATATGGATTGAGAAGAAGGAACAATATTTTGACAGCATGGAACAATTGATAGAAAAAGCGGAAATTAACAATGTTTCCTTTGAAAAACTTTGGAAGGAAAGTGAGTTGAATATTCTCTATTAAAACATATATGAATCAAAAAATGGCTTACGGCATTTCGCCTTAAGCTTTTTTGATTTATATATTATTTTTTAATAGAAATAAAGAGAATAAACATTCATGCGTTTGTCCTGGTTTTTTTTCAATCAAACCTTGATCATTCAATAAAATATGATAAAATAAATATTCGGGTTTTAAAGCAAATCGGAAAAATCAGAAAAGAGGAAAGCCAATATGAATACAAAACGAGAAGACATCCGTAATATCGCCATCATTGCCCACGTTGATCACGGCAAAACCACCTTAGTCGACGAGCTCCTAAAGCAAAGCGGCGTATTCCGCGAAAACCAGGAGGTTAAGGAACGCGTCATGGACTCAAACGACATTGAACGGGAGCGCGGTATCACGATTCTTTCCAAGAATACGGCCGTATTCTATAAAGACACCAAAATCAACATCATCGACACGCCCGGGCATGCCGACTTCGGCGGCGAAGTAGAACGCGTCTTAAAAATGGTCAACGGCGTAATCCTCGTTGTAGACGCGTTTGAGGGCGTGATGCCGCAGACCAAATTCGTACTGATGAAAGCGCTTGCCCTGGATCTCCCGGTTATCGCCTGCATCAACAAAATTGACCGCGATCAGGCGCGCCCAGACGAAGTAATCGACGAGGTGCTGGAATTGTTTATGGATCTGGACGCATCCGACGAACAGTTAGAATGCCCGTTTATTTTCACCTCCGCCCGAAACGGCTGCGCAATGAAGGATTTAAACGATCCCAAAACCGATATGGCGGATCTGTTCGATACGATTTTAGACTATATCCCCGCGCCCGAGGGTGACCCGGATGCCGGCACACAGGTACTGATCAGCACGATTGACTACAATGAATACGTTGGCCGTATCGGCGTCGGAAAGGTAGACAACGGCGTCCTTAAGGTAAACCAGGAAGCTGTGCTTGTAAACCACCACGAGCCGGACAAACAGAAAAAAATCAAAATCAGCAAGCTGTATGAATTTGACGGGTTAAATAAAATAGAAGTCACGGAAGCGAAAATCGGCTCGATCGTAGCCATTTCCGGCATTGCGGATCTGCACATCGGGGATACCGTCTGCTCTGCGGGCAGCCCTTCCGCCATCCCGTTCCAGAAGATTTCCGAGCCGACGCTTGCCATGAACTTTATTGTCAACGACAGCCCGTTCGCCGGGTTAGAAGGAAAATACGTCACGTCCCGCCACATCCGCGACAGGCTGTTCCGGGAACTGAACACGGACGTAAGCCTCCGGGTCGAGGAAACGGACAGTCCGGACAGCTACAAGGTATCCGGGCGCGGCGAGCTGCACCTTTCCGTACTGATTGAAAATATGCGCCGGGAAGGATATGAATTTGCGGTCAGCAAAGCCGAGGTACTTTACCATACGGACGAAAACGGCAAAAAAACAGAGCCGATGGAGCTTGCCTATATCGACGTGCCCGACGACTGCAGCGGCGCGGTAATTTCCAAACTCGGCACCAGAAAAGGCAGCCTTTTGGACATGAAAAGCATCAGCGGCGGTTACACCAGGCTGAAATTCCGCATCCCGTCCCGCGGCCTGATTGGCTATCGCGGGGAATTTCTGACCGATACCAAGGGAAACGGCATTATCAATACGATATTTGACGGATACGAACCGTACTGCGGGGACATTGCTTACCGCAAATCCGGTTCCCTGATTGCATTTGAAACCGGGGAATCGGTAGCCTACGGATTGTTTTCGGCCCAGGACAGAGGGACGCTGTTTATCGGGCCGGGGCAAAAGGTATATTCCGGGATGATTGTGGGATCTTCTTCACGGGCAGAGGATATCGAGTTAAATGTGTGTAAGAAAAAACATCTGACCAATACGCGTTCCTCTTCCGCAGATGAAGCGCTGACACTTGTGCCGCCGAGGATTTTAAGCCTGGAGCAGGCAATAGATTTTATTGATGTGGATGAATTGCTGGAGGTTACGCCGGAAAGCCTTCGGATCCGCAAAAGGATCTTGGATCCTACGCTTAGGAAAAGGGCGAATATGAAGAAATAGACGGGGCTGTTACCATTAGACACATATTCCTAAAGCGTGTTTGAAAAATGCTTTCTGGCAGATGTATTTCACACTTAGTGGGAGATTT
>CAMSEJ010000287.1 GCA_947057405.1 uncultured Roseburia sp. | reverse complement strand
AGCACCAGAAACTGATAGCCTCCGAGCCGTTTGTCATAATAAACCTTCCCGTCCGTTTCTCCCATATACGCCTGGTTGTACCGCATATAGCGTTCGTAAATCTCGTCCCAGCCGGATTTCCACCGCACGTCGTGGTTGCCGAGCGCCGTCATAAATTCCGGAATGTCCCCTCTGAACCGTTCTATAATACTGTAATACCGCCGGAACTGCTCCTCATTCCCGTAATCGCTGAAATCGCCGCTGTTCATCACCCCGAGCGTATCCGCAAACAGCTCATTGATATCCCCAAGCGCGTCAATAAAATTCGCGCTGTTTCGTTCCGTGTCGTTGTCCTGCCTGATATGGACATCGCTTAACACCTCAAACTCTGCGATTCCTTTTTCCGGCTTACAAAATTCGTAGTATGCCTCCGACAGACGCTCAAGCAGGGCATTGACCGTTTCTGTATCCCCGGCCCGCTCCGCCTCATCCTTAATTTCCGCAAGCGCCGACGCAAACGCAGCTTTTTTCTCCCCGGACGCATCCGAGTTCTTTAAGAGTTCTTCATAATCGGCAATCGTCTTTTTCAGCCGGTACGGCGCGTCCATCCCGGCAATCTCTTCTTCGGTAAACGCCCTCTTATATACCTCCAGCTCGTCAATGTAAGAATCCTTAACGCCAAACCGCTTATAACCGTCTGCGCCCAGCACAAAATCCGCCACGTCAATCGACTTTCCGGCACGGCTCTTTATATCCCGTTCCGTCATTTTCGCTCCGTCCACATAAAGCGCCATTACGTCGTCCCGGTCGAATACCGCCGCAATATGATGCCACTCATTGTCCGTCGCCGCACCGATCCGGTCGGTATCCAGCCTGCCCTCGCCTGCCGCCGTAAAATTTAGGCCCATGCCGTTTCTGAAATCCGCAACCGCAAGCCCGTCATTGCCGCCGCTGTCCCAGTCCTTATTGCCGATTACCGCTACCTCTTCGGCATCGGCGCCGTCCGATTTGTACCAGAACAAAATGCTGAAATCTCCCGTCCCAAACTTTAAATCCTCCGGCTCGCCGAAGTTCACATACTGTCTGGCCGTCTCAGACTGCCCGGCAACACCGTCCGGATTCGTCAGACGGATCGCCTTTCCCAGCACGCCCTCGGTAAACTCCGGCGTCCCCGCAATCGTCCCATGGTTTCCGTTCCCGGATGAATCAAGCGCATTCTCCTGATCAAAAGTGACTTTTAATACCGGTGAGGCGTCCGCAGCAAAAATCCGCGTACTGCCCATTCCTGCCAGGACAGCCAGCCCGGCAATGCAGATTCCCTGTCTGATCCTTGCGTTTCGCATAATAAATAGCTCCTTCCTGTCTGTTTTTATGATACTTCTATTTTATCACAGAAACAGGAAGGGGCATGTATGATTTTTAGCGGATTTTGTATCGGTTTGAGTAAACCGGCCGGCGCTTTTGCCTATATCTTCCCGTCGTTTACCCCGTACACCGCTTTCTCCCGGAGCGTAAGCTCTGCGTTCTTTAACAAATCCGGCCGAAACTGCCTGGTCCGAAGGATCGACTGCTCCCTGCGCCAAAGCTCCACCTTCCCGTGATCTCCTGAAAGCAGCACATCCGGCACACGCTTCCCGTTCCACTCCACAGGCCTCGAATACTGCGGATATTCCAGCAGATTCCCCTCGAAAGACTCCGTGCAGGCAGATTTTTCATTTGTCAAAACTCCCGGAACCATACGTGCAATCGCGTCCACCATCACCATAGCCGCAAGCTCCCCGCCCGTCAGCACATAATCGCCGATCGACACATAATCCGTTACAATCTCTTCGAGCACCCGCTCGTCCACCCCTTCGTAATGCCCGCAGAGAAACACCAGATCCTCCGTGCACGCCAGCTCCTTTGCCTTTGCCTGGGTAAAGGTCTTTCCCTGCGGGGTCAGATATACCGTTCTGGGCCGTCTGCCGATTTTCTCAGCAACCGAACAGTAAGCGTCATAAATGGGCTGCGCCTGCATCACCATGCCCGCGCCGCCGCCGTAAGGGTAATCGTCCACCTTCTGATGCCTGTCCCTGGTAAAATCCCGGATGTTCACGCCTTCGATCTCAAGAATGCCCTTTTTCGCCGCCTTCCCGATAATGCTGGTCAGCAGCGCGGACGTCACCATTTCCGGAAATAAAGTAAGAATATAAAAACGCATAATCACTCCTGTTTTTTCTTTTTCTGATTCGCTTCGCGCAGCCCCGGCAAAAGATGCAGCGTAATCTGCCCGTGTTCCAAATCCACCTGCTTTACGCACGCTTTGATTGCCGGAACCAGCAAATCCTCCGTGCCGGGCTTGCGGATTACATAAACGTCGTTTGCCGCAGACTGCAGCACGTCTGTCAATTTCCCCAGCTCTTCCCCTTCCTCGGAAACGGCAGAAAGCCCAATCAAATCCGCGATAAAATATTCGTTTTCCTCAAGCGGAACTGCCTGATCCCTTGTAACAAGCAGATCCTTCTGCCGGAAGCTCTGCACCTTATCAATGTCCTCAAGCCCCTTAAATTTTAAGATTACCATATTTTTAAAAAAACGCACGCGTTCAATGGCAAGCCGCTTTTTTTCTGTTCCGGTGTCCAATACCACCTCTTCCAAATCCAGAAAACGCCTTGCCTCGTCCGTCGTCGGAAACACCTTGACTTCCCCATGCAGTCCGTGGGTACTGGTAACAATCCCTACTTTAATCCAATCATCCATATAAAATCCTCTCTGTTTCACCCGCATCAGGCGGTATGCCCCATGCTGCTTCTGTGCGGATCAAACCGCCTGTCACTCTTGCTGCGTCTGCACCTGCTTAACCGTTCCGTCTTCTGTAAGCTGTATCCCCTGCGCCGAATGCTCCTGCAGGAAAGAAAAAATGCGTTCCCGCTCCTCCTCTTGTGTAACCAGGCTTGTCTTACAGGCTTTCTGAATACAAGGGAGAAACGAAAGCGAAAGCTCCCCGTCCCGCCCAATCGTCACCTTTGCAAGCCCGGTATCCAGTGTATTGCTGCTGAACCAGAAATTGCCCAGGCTGTAAATAATCGGTACGCCGTCCATTATTTCAAAGCCCTGCAGACAATGCGTATGGCCGCCGATAATCGCGTCCGCGCCGGCGTCCACAAAGGCGCGCGCCAGCTCCTGCTGATCCCTGCCGTAATTGCTGTCGCCCTCCGTCCCCCAGTGAACCACGGCAATGACGCAGTCGCTGTTATTTTTCGCCGTTTCGATTACCTTTACAAACTTATCCGGGTTTAACGTCTTTAACACGCCCGGCGTATCCTCGGTGGCTTCTTTGGTGTAATTCGTCGTGCGCTCAATCTGCGTCGCCGCCACAATCGCAATTTTCCTCCCGTTGCAGACAAAATAATACGGCTGAGAGGCCTCCTTTAAATCGGCGCCCGCACCGACATGCGGGATCCGTTCCCGATCCAGCGCAAAAACAGTATCCAGCAGGGCATCCGGCCCAAAGTCAAACACATGAGATCGGAAGAGCACACGTCTGAACTCCAGTCACATGGCATGA
>CAMSEJ010000286.1 GCA_947057405.1 uncultured Roseburia sp. | reverse complement strand
CTACACAAGGTACCACACTCTTTCCCTACACGACGCTCTTCCGATCTGGATTAAGGGAAGCGGAAATCCGTTTCCGGGAGGAGCAGCATTGAATAAAAACGGCAAGAGCCTGAATACGTACTTTATTGTAATTTTGATACTTCTGGGACTGACTTATTTTATCAGTACGCTGAATGACAGGGAGGAGGTTTATACCAGAGCGGAGCTGATGGCGGATCTGGATGCGGAGCGTATCACACATGTGGAGATCCGGCCGAACAAGGAGACGCCTACGGGAGCCGTGCAGGTGACACTGACGGATGGCAGGAGCAAAGTTTCCTATGTGTCCGACGTCAAAGAGATCGAGACGATGCTGGCAGAGTACGGGATTTCCCCGATTATGCATGACGTGCCACAGGAAAGCTGGTTTATGACCTATATGCTTCCCATGCTGGTGGTGCTTATCATCGGTGTCTTTTTCTTTGTCATGATGAATTCTCAGAATTCCGGCGGCAACGGCAAGATGATGAATTTCGGAAAGAGCCGGGCAAAGCTTTCTATGGGTGAGGGTAATATCACGCTCAAAGACGTGGCGGGACTGAAAGAGGAGAAGGAAGAACTGGAAGAAATCATTGCGTTTTTGCGGGAGCCGGCGAAATTTACAAAGGTAGGCGCCCGTATTCCCAAAGGCATTTTGCTGGAAGGCTCGCCGGGAACCGGTAAGACACTGCTGGCAAAAGCCATTGCAGGGGAGGCGAACGTGCCGTTTTTCAGTATTTCCGGTTCCGACTTTGTGGAGATGTTCGTCGGGGTCGGCGCATCCCGCGTGCGTGATCTGTTTTTGAACGCCAAGCGCAATGCGCCGTGTATTGTCTTTATTGATGAGATTGATGCGGTTGCCAGACGCCGGGGAACCGGTATGGGCGGCGGCCACGACGAGCGGGAACAGACATTGAATCAGCTTCTCGTGGAAATGGACGGTTTTGGTGTCAACGAGGGTATTATCGTTATGGCGGCGACCAACCGGGTGGATATTCTGGACCCGGCGATTCTGCGTCCGGGGCGTTTTGACCGCAAAATTACCGTCAACGCTCCCGATGTGGGCGGCAGAGAAGATATATTGAAAGTACATGCGAAAAACAAACCGCTGGCCGAAGATGTGGACCTCAAACAGATTGCGCAGACAACGGCCGGGTTTACGGGCGCGGATCTGGAAAATCTCCTCAACGAATCCGCGATCATTGCGGCAAAGGCAAACAGGGCCTTTGTCAAACAGGAAGACATTCGGAAAGCATTTATTAAGGTAGGAATCGGTTCCGAGAAAAAAAGCCGCATTATTTCCGATAAGGAAAAACGGATTACCGCATATCACGAAGCCGGACATGCGATTTTGTTTCATGTTCTGCCGGATGTCGGGCCGGTGTACACCGTTTCCATCATTCCCACCGGCGTCGGTGCGGCGGGTTACACGATGCCCCTGCCGGAACGCGACGACATGTTTATGACAAAGAGCCGCATGGAGCAGGAGATTATGGTAAGTCTGGGCGGGCGCATTGCCGAGGAGATTATCTTTGGGGATATTACGACGGGCGCCTCCAGTGATATTAAAAAGGCTACAAAAGTAGCCAGAAAAATGGTGACAAAGTTCGGCATGTCGGAGCAGATCGGTCTGATTAATTATGATGAGGATGACGACGAAGTGTTTATCGGGCGTGATCTGGCGCATACAAGAAGCCACAGCGAATCCATTGCCAATGAGATTGACAGAGAGGTGAAACGCATGATCGACGCCTGCTATGCAAAGGCGAAAGCGATCATCCAGGAGCATGACAAGGTGCTGCACCACTGCGCCGAGCTGTTGATTGCCCGTGAGAAGATTTCCAGAACAGAGTTTGAAGAACTTTTTTGTGAATAATTAACAAATTTAGAGTGGCGGTTTTGTAATATTTGTGAATTGCGAGAATAGACATTTGGTACCACCTCTGGTATTATACTATTTGTAACCCCCCCCAATACATTATATAGTTTTTTGCTATACCCCATAAGAAAGAAATACCTTCTCTAAAAAAGACAGCCGATCGAAATGCTGTCTTTTTTACTGTCCGGATTTATGATATAATAGGAACACTTAGCGGGTATGGCAGCATGGTCACGTGAGCAGACAGCAGTGCAGCGGACGTGAGCTGCATGCGCGCGGAGTGTTCTAATTTTTAAAGGTAAGAGAGGGTACTACTATGGAATTGGACCGATTTCTGAAAGTGCGGCAGCAACAGGAATATGTTGTCAATATGCGCCCCGTATTCCGAAAAAGGGCGCTGTACAGCGATACGACCGAAAATTATGTGATGCCTGCGGAACCGGCGCCTTATGATGAAATCACCATACGCTTTCGCTGTGCAAAGGGAAATATTGACCGGGTTTACTTTGTCAGCAAGGGACAGAAAGAACTGATGCTGTTCGAGTGTACGGAGGGAGAATTTGACTACTATTTTATAAGAGTGCAGTTGGAAAACGAACTGCTTACGTATTATTTTGAAGTGATAGCCGGTAAGATTGACTGCTGTTTTGACGTGCGGGGCGCGGTCAAGACGGCGCAGGAGCATTTTTATTTCCGGGTTATTCCCGGGTTCCGTACGCCGGAATGGGCAAAAGGCGCGGTTATGTATCAGATTTTTGTTGACCGTTTCTGCAACGGCGATTCTTCGAACGATGTACTGACAGGGGAATATCGCTATATCGGGGAACCTGTTGTCAGGTCGGAGGACTGGGACGCATATCCTGACCACATGGATGTGCGGCGCTTTTATGGCGGTGATCTGCAGGGCGTTATGGATAAACTGGATTACCTGCAGGAACTGGGGATCGATGTGATTTATCTGAATCCGATTTTCGTATCGCCGTCAAACCATAAATATGATATTCAGGATTATGATTATGTAGACCCGCATTTTGGTAAGATTGTGGAGGATGCGGGTGAGCTGCTTCCCGAAGGGGAGCGGGAAAATCGATTTGCGAGCCGTTATATCAACCGGGTGACAAACCGCAAAAATCTGGAGGCCAGCAATGAGCTGTTTATCCGTCTGGTAAAAGAAGCGCATAAACGCGGCATCCGCGTTATATTGGACGGCGTATTCAATCACTGCGGATCGTTCAATAAATGGATGGACAGGGAGCGCATTTATGAGAATGCAGACGGTTATGCCAAGGGCGCTTTTGTGGCGCAGGACAGTCCGTACCGCGATTTCTTCCGCTTTTATCAGCAGGACAAATGGCCGTATAATCATACGTATGACGGCTGGTGGGGGCATGATACGCTGCCGAAACTGAATTATTCCGGTTCCAGAGAGGTATATGATTATATGCTGGAAATCGGCAAAAAATGGGTTTCGGAGCCGTATTGCGCAGACGGATGGCGTCTGGATGTGGCTGCTGATCTGGGCAACAGCGCGGAGGAGAATCACCGGTTCTGGCAGGATTTCCGGAAGGCGGTAAAGAGTGTTAATCCGAATGCACTGATTCTGGCGGAGCATTATGGCAATCCTGAGAGCTGGCTGCGGGGAAACG
>CAMSEJ010000285.1 GCA_947057405.1 uncultured Roseburia sp. | reverse complement strand
CTATATTAATTTGGTTAAATTGAACAATGCAAAATGTTTTTCAAACACGCTCTAGGCATCCGTGAATACTTTAATGTTCACCTTGCCTCCCCAACAATTTCCTGCATTTCCACGTAGATGCAAGAAATACCATAATAGCTAAAACATATAGGATCACTGCCGCTGCATAGATAAACGTTTGACCATCTGTTTCGAACCGCTCCCGTAAAAAAGACCCTACGATTGTAATATGTAGATATCCGTAAATTTGATCCCACCAAATAGTTCGTTTGTGTTTTTCTTTATTTATCCTGCCAGAACAATCATTACGTAAATAGAACACCGTGATTCCATGATATATCAAAATGATAGTGGAAAAAAACATATGTATGGCATATCCTGTTACAGAAGAAAAATTTAAATCAGGAAACAGCCCCGCTGGTAACCAAATAAAATCCATTTAATCCTCACCACCTGTTTATAAGTTATATTCATAATATCACTTCTTTTTAATTTTGGAAAGTTCTTTTTTTGGAAAACACAGTAAATGAATGGTTTCGTGTCTTTGTATGAAAGAAATAATTTGCTATATTATACTTCATTCCATTTACGGTTTTCCTCGCAGCCGAGGGCGGCGTCCATCTCTGCCTTCATGAGATCCTGCACAGAACGTAAATACGAATGAAAGCAATGCCAGAAGGAAGCAGATCAATCTTTTTTCGCAGAGCCTTTCTTGACTTTTACCCGGATTCCCCCTATAATAAATGACAGAGCTGAATTGAGATCTGGGGAGCTTATACTGATAGGCTGAGAGGAAATGCGGTTACATTTCGAACCATGAACCTGATACGGGTAATGCCGTCGTAGGAAGATAGGAATTTGCAGCAATCATTGTGCAGCAGACAGGATATATCCCCGCGATGTATCCTTATTTTATTTCAATTACAAAAGCCGGAAAGGATGGGACAATATGGAATATACCACGCAGATGGAAGCGGCACGGAACGGAATTTACACGGAGGAAATGAAAGCGGTGGCTCAAAAAGAAAACATGGAGGTCGGGGAGCTTTGCCGCCTGCTTGCCGAAGGGAGGGCCATTATCCCGTGCAATAAAAACCACAGGGGGATCCGCCCGAACGGAATCGGCGCGATGCTGACAACCAAGATCAATGTCAACCTGGGGGTTTCAAGGGACTGCAAGGATCTGGATGCGGAAATGGAAAAGGTCAATTCGGCGGTTGCGCTGGGGGCGGAAGCGATTATGGATTTGAGCTCTTACGGCGATACGCAGAAATTCCGCAGGAAGCTCTGCGGGGAATGCCCGGCAATGATTGGTACCGTGCCCATTTATGACGCGGTGGTGTATTACCATAAGCCGTTAAAGGAGATTCGCGCAGAGGAGTGGATTGACATTGTGAGGATGCACGCGGAGGACGGCGTGGATTTTATGACGATCCATTGCGGAATAAACAGAGAAACGGCGGAGAAGTTTAAGCGGAATAAGCGTCTGACGAACATTGTTTCACGGGGCGGTTCGATTATTTTTGCCTGGATGGAAATGACGGGGGAGGAAAACCCGTTTTATGCGCAGTTTGACGAAATATTAAAGATCTGCAGGCAGTATGACGTGACACTGAGCTTAGGAGACGCCTGCAGGCCGGGATGCTTAAAGGATGCGACGGACGCATCCCAGATGGAGGAGCTGATCCTGTTAGGTGAGCTGACGAAGCGTGCCTGGAGCCGGGACGTGCAGGTGATGATCGAAGGGCCGGGGCATATGCCGCTGGATCAGGTTGCGGCGAATATGAAAATTCAGGAAACGCTCTGTCACGGTGCGCCGTTTTATGTGCTGGGGCCGCTGGTGACGGACGTGGCGCCGGGGTATGACCATATTACGGCAGCGATCGGCGGTGCGGTTGCGGCAATGAACGGTGCGGCTTTTCTGTGCTATGTTACGCCGGCAGAGCATCTGCGCCTGCCGGATGTCGAAGATGTCAAGGAGGGGATTATCGCATCCCGGATTGCGGCGCACGCGGCGGATGTCGCGAAAGGGCTTGCGGGAGCAAGGGACTGGGACGACGCCATGAGCACGGCCCGTAAAAAGCTCGACTGGGAGCAGATGTTTTCGCTTGCGGTGGATCCGGAAAAAGCAAGAAGATACCGCTCGGAGGCGGCGCCCGAAAAGGAGGATACCTGCTCTATGTGCGGGAATTTCTGTGCGGTGAAGAATATGAACCGCATTCTGGACGGGGAAATTGTGTCGATTTTTGACGAATAATGCCGTGTGCCGGAAGGAGGAGACGGAATGCGTATTTTGGTATATCGGTGGAAGGCGTATAATTACCTGGATATCCTGGAGGCTTTTACGGAGCTGGGATATGAGTATGTGACGGTGGAACAGGATTTGGAGTGCTACGATGCGGACAGGGAGTTTGAGGAACGGCTGTCCGGCATTATTCTGCGGGAAAAATGCGGAATGGTGTTTACGGTCAATTATTTTGCTTTGATCACGACGGTTTGTGAGCGGCTTCGGATTCCTTATGTGGTATGGACCTGCGACAACCCGCTGATTAGTATGTACAACCGGAAGGTATTTGAGCGCTGTAATTATTTTTTTACGTTTGATAAGACCAATTATCTGGAATTTAAAGAGATGGGGGTAGAGCATATCTGGTATCTGCCGCTTGCGGTGAATACAAAGCGCCTGGATTATCTGCTGGAAAACGCGAACGATCTGGCGGTTTACCAAAATGAGATTTCGTTTGTGGGAAGTTTGTATGAGCGCAACAGCTATGATATGCTCCGCCCGGAGCTGCCGCAGTATCTGCAGGGGTATTTTGATGCGGCAATCTGGGCGCAGCAGTGCGTAAACGGCGGCAATATCCTGGAAGAAATGCTGACGGTGAATGTGCTGGAGCAGTTACAGGAGTATTTTAAGCTGGAAAAATCGGAGGATTCGTTTTCGGATCTGGGGCTTATCTTTGCGACAACGGTACTTGGGTTTAAGACGGCCCAGCAGCAAAGGCAGCGGGCGTTGGTTGAGCTTGCCAAAAAATATCCGGTGACGATTTACAGCAACAGCAATACCGGGGATTTGTTCCGCGTGCGTTATGGCGGGTCGCTGGATTACTGGAGCGAGATGCCGAAGGTGTTTTTCGGGTCAAAAATTAATCTGAATTTTACAATTCCGAATATTAAGAGCGGGCTGCCGCTTCGGATTTGGGATGTACTGGGGTGCAGGGGATTTTTGATGACGAATTTCCAGGCGGAGATTCCGTACTATTTTAAACACAAAGAGGATCTGGTCTGCTTTGAAAGCGTAGAAGAGCTGGTGGAGCTGGCGGGGTATTATCTGTCGCATGACGAGGAGAGAAAGGAAATTGCCGGGCGGGGGTATAAAAAGGTCTGCAGAAAGCATACCTATGCAGAACGGGTGGTGCGGATGATGGAGATTGTGGGGGAAGGAAACGGTGTATGAAACGCAAATAAATCTGTGCATTACGGAATGTCTTGCAAAAGCAGGTGCAAAAAAAGGCAGCCTCAAATGGTTTGAATCCTACCGCAGGCGCTGCGGCATTTCTTCGGTGCAGCAGCTGGACCGGGAAATTTTTGTCAGAT
>CAMSEJ010000284.1 GCA_947057405.1 uncultured Roseburia sp. | reverse complement strand
GGAGATTTTGCCGGCGCAGATTGAGGTGCTTTCGCAGCAGGAGCTGATATTTTAAAAAGGGGAAATCCAAATTGGATTTCCCCTTTCCGCTGGGAATTAGCAGAAGCTGCCGCCGCATCCGCCGCAGCAGAGCAGTAATAAGATGATCCACATGCAGCTGTTGCCGCCGCCGTCACATCCGCCGCCGCAGTTGCCGCCGCCGAAGAAGCCGCCGCCGTTGCCGTTGCACAGGCACATCAGGACGATAAGCCAGAGGATAGAACCGCACCCTCCATCATTTCCGCATCCACAGTTTGTTGCTGCTAAGTCACTCATTTGAATACCTCCGTTTTGTTTGATTACACTTCATCATATGTAGATAGCTTGTAAGTGTTTCCGATGGACAAATTGAAAAATTTTCGGAGGTTTCAAACCAAAGGAGAGGATGCTTTTTAAACGTTCATTTCTGCTATATCGTAGATCAGCCGTTTGGAATCCTCCCAGCCTAAGCAGGGATCGGTGATGGATTTGCCGTAAATGCCGTCGCCTATTTTCTGGCTGCCCGGCTCGATGTAGCTTTCAATCATTACGCCTTTGATCATGCGGTGGATATCCGGGGAAATCTTACGGTTGTGCATGACCTCTTTGACAATACGGATTTGTTCCGCATACTGTTTGTTGGAGTTGGAGTGGTTGGCATCTATGATGGCGGCCGGATTGACCAGATCCATCTTGTTGTACTTTTCAATCAGGCGCATAATGTCTTCATAGTGGTAATTCTGCACACAGTTGCCATGCTTGGAAACCGCTCCGCGCAGTACGACATGCGTCAGCGGATTGCCGGAGGTTTCCACCTCGTGGCTGCGGTAAACAAAATGATGCGGATGCTGTGCGGCGTAAACGGAATTGAGCATAACGGTAAAATCGCCGCTGGTAGGGTTTTTCATACCGGAAGCCACATCAAAGCCGCTGACCGTTAAACGGTGCTGCTGGTCTTCAACGGAACGTGCGCCGATTGCGACATAAGAAAGCAGGTCTTCGACATATCCCCAGTTTTCCGGGTAAAGCATCTCGTCGGCACAGGTTAAATTGCTCTCGGCAATGGCGCGGATGTGCATGTCCCGCATTGCGATAAGCCCTGCAAGCATATCCGGCTTTTTCTCCGGATCCGGCTGGGAAGCAATTCCTTTGTAGCCTTCTCCGGTGGTACGCGGCTTATTGGTGTAGATTCTTGGGATAATGATGACTTTATCCTTCACTTCTTCCGCAATGGGTGCTAAGCGGCTGACGTAATCGCATACGGCATCTTCATTGTCCGCGGAACAGGGCCCGATGATCACCAGGAAGCGATTGTCTTTGCCGGTAATGACATCTGAAATCATTTGATCCCGTTCGGCTTTTAAAGCGGCAAGCTTTTCGGGAAGCGGGTATTTCTTTTTGATCTCAGACGGTTTTGGAAGTTCCATTAAATAGGTAAAACTCATAATGCCATCTCCTGTCTGTATAATTTTTTGGTATGCGGCACATTCGTGTACCGGCACAAAAAGAAGGTTATGGAACTCCGAAGCCCCATAACCTTCCGATAATGCAACCGGCGGGAATCGAACCCACATTGCAGGAGTCGGAGTCCTGTGTTCTATCCGTTAGACTACGGTTGCATAACAATGATTATAATAATACATTTCTACAAAAATGTCAACAAAATATTAAATTCTTTTAATTTTTCTTTTTGCGGTTGACTTTTGAACGACTGTTTGTTATCCTAAAAAATGTACGTTGAAGCAATTTATTGTGGTAAATTAGTGATGTATGACAGACAGAATTTATATATAGAAGAAAATCGGGAAGGCTATCAGAAAGCCGGTTCGGACAAATTTGAATATCAGGAGGAAATAAATCATGGCAAATAATAATAATGAGATAAAAGATACGAACAATACACAGAGCGGTTTTGGGAAAGCAATTGAATTTTGTAAAAAGAATGTACGTTATATCGCGGTGGCAGGTTTATTCGTCGTATTGGTGATTGTACTGACCAAGGGAATCGGCGGCAGGAATCCGGTGGATGCAACGACGGAGCAGCCGCTGGCCGGCAACGAAACCGAAGCGGTCGTTCCGGAGACCGAAGCGGTTGTGGAAGAAGCTTTTATGCAGGACGCTTACCCGGAGGTAAACGATCTGATTACAAAGTATTACAAAGCTTATGCGAAAGGGAATACCAAAAAGCTTGCCAAGCTTGCCAAGCCTCTGACGGATATGGAGAAGAGCTATATTTCCGTGTTCAGCGAATACGTTGAAAGCTATCAGAATATCTCCTGCTACACCAAAAGCGGCATGGAGTCAGGCTCTTATATCGTATCCGTTTATCTGGAAACCAAGTTTAAAGATGTGGAAACGGTTGCGCCGGGTCTGGAAACATTTTATGTGCGCACAGAACCGGAAACAGGCAAATTATATATTGATTCATTGTACGGCCAGTTTAATGCCAAGATGAAAGAAAATGATGTGGACGAGGAGGTTGCCGCATTTTTAAGCGCGTTCAATAAACAGTCCGATGTTGTGGCGCTTGAGACGGAAGTCTGGAAGAAATACGAAAGCGCGCTTGCCGCAGACGAGAATTTAAAGAAGATGGTCGATACAACCGTACCGGATGCCATGACCGTATGGGCACATGATCAGGTAACGGCTGCAAAGAAAGCAGAAGAAGAAAAAGTAGCCGCGGAAGAAGCAGCGAAGAAGGCACAGGAAGAAGAAGCGGCGAAGAAAGCGGAAGAAGAAAAGCGGCAGGCAGAGCTGGCGTCTTCCGTAACGGTATATGCAATTGACAACGTCAATGTGCGTTCCGAACCGAGTGAAGAAGCAGAAATTTTAGGAAAGCTCCAAATCGGATCCCAGACAACGCGTCTGGAAGAAAAAGACGGCTGGAGCAGGGTAGACTACGATAACGGGACACAGGGATATGTGAAGTCGGAATACTTATCGACCGAGCAGCCTGCCGCACCGGCAGAAGATGCGCCGGCGGAGGATACACCGGCAGAAAGCACCGGAGGCAGGAAATACTATACGGAAGGCGAAGTGATTACGTTAAGCGATACGGTAAATGTCCGCAAATCCATGAGCGAGGATTCGGAGAAAATAGCCACTGCGTTTGCGGGAGACCAGGTTACGGTTATTTTAAGCTATGCCGAAGGGTGGACAAAGGTTTATTACGGGGACAAGACCGGGTTTATCAAAACGGAAGTTCTGAAATAAGAGGATTTGTCCGGAGGACGTAGCACACCATACCATACAGAAAAACAGAATTACAGGATACGAACAGAACTCTACGGAGGCTTATGCAGCCAGTATGTGATACTTGGCTGCGGGGCTCCGTATTTTGGGTTGTGCATATGCAGGCTCAGGCAGAAGGAGGAAATATGCCGGAAGGAATACGGATTAATAAGTTTTTAAGTGAAGCGGGCGTTTGTTCCAGACGGGAAGCAGACAGGCAGATTGAAGCGGGAGCAGTCGCCATTGACGGGCAGAGAGCGCAGACCGGAAGCCGTGTGCTGCCCGGGCAGGAAGTGTTTTTTATGGGAAAGCGCGTACAGAAAGAGGAACGGCAGATCGGAAGAGCGTCGTGTAGGGAAAGAGTGTGGTACCTTGTGTAG
>CAMSEJ010000283.1 GCA_947057405.1 uncultured Roseburia sp. | reverse complement strand
AATCATAACGTCCCTGCAGGATGTAGAACAGATTATGCCGAAAGAATCCCCGATGCGAAGCGTATTGCAGGAGGCGATCCGTTATATTCTGTACGATTATTCGGAGGAACACTCCATGGAGGAAGGCCTTAAAATAATCGAACAGAATTATCGGTGCCAGCGGTTAAAGGATGTGCATACGCTGATGGTAAAAACGGAGAAAATCGGAGGGGATTATGAATCCTCCGTAAGAATCCTGCTGTCAAGCAGGGCGATCTGGGAAACGGAAACCTGTAAATTCCAGAAAGAGTGCAGGAACCGGCAGCGTATGGTCAATATAGCCCTTGTGCTTGTCTGCGGGGTGTGCCTGTTTACGCCGTTAATCATTACGAAATTTGCTCCGGTAGTGGATATTACCGCGTCGCCGGTGTATAAGACGGGTACGGTCATCATGATCCTGATTTCCCTGCGCACTTATATCAAGGCAGACATGCTCGCATCGGTCAACTGGCTGAGAAGTGAATGTGCCATGACGGATCAGGAGCAGCTCGCGCTTTACGAGAGCGTAACACATTACGATGCCGGGCGGGAACGGAAGAAAAGCCTGATTTGGGCAATGCTTCCGGCAGGGCTTGGAGCGCTGTTTTCTGGTGCGGGATGGAATTTTTTATCCGCTGTGTGCATACCGCTTTTCGTTCTGATGTTAAACCAGCATAAACTGGGGCATAGGCTGGCGAAAAAGCGATGTGCGCAGGAAATTACAAAGGCATTTCCCCAATGGCTGATGGAAATTTCTCTTCTGCTGCAGGTTTCGGAAAATGTAAATGCGGCAATTGCAAAATCTTTGGAGGAGGCGCCGGCCATACTGGCGGAATGCCTTCGGCAGATGCAGATGCAGATTATGGAGAACCCCGAATCGAATGAACCGTATATGAATTTTATGAGAGAATTCGGCATCATTGAAATCCAGTCCGCAATGGGAATGCTTTATTCGATTTCGTCCGGACGGGGTGGCGATGCGGATATGCAGATAGACGAAATTTTGTCTAAAAACGCGTCGCTGCTAAGCCAGAGTGAACATGTGGCGAATGACGGGCGCTTAGCGGCGCTTTACTGGCAGTTTTTATTTCCGTCCATCATCGGCGGGGGAAAGCTGATAGCGGATATGACACTGGTAACAATAGCGTTTATGACAACCAATTTATATTAATTCAGGAAAGGAGGCAGCGTATGCCTGCGATTATAAAATCATTTCTGGGAATCTTTTTCTTTGCCCTGGTGGTGTTTCTGGGAGCGGGTATTTTAAATTACCAGGTGCAGGTGGACCGGGCATCCGGTTATAAGCATGATGTAATACAGGAGCTGCAGAACAGCAATTTTGCACCTTCGGTCATGAATGCTTGCATTCAGGCCGGAGCGAAGCAAAATTACAATGTAAGCATTGACGTATCGGCAGGAGACGGCACGCACAATACGTTTTCAAAAAGCGTTCCGGCGACACATACGGCGGAGGTGGTGGCGGCGTATGTGACGGTGGAATATACAAGCCGGCTGCCGTTTTTGGGAGTGGAAACGCCGAATGTGCTGCGCGGTTTTGCAAGATAGGAGGTTTGGATGGATCCCGGATTATTTGAAGATTACGGTGAAGCAATTTTGTATACGATATTTGCCGTCGCGGTTATTGGAATGATGGCGCTGGTATTGGGCGCGTTTACGGCATTTTAGAAAGGAGAACGGATGGAAGAAGCAGTAAGCCAGGGAGGCAGCCTGGTAATCAGTATTTTGGCGGCGCTTGCCGTTACAGGCGCGGTTTTGTTGCTGCTTGGGCAGTCGGAGGCGGGGATTTTGCGATCCTATGTGGCATTTTTACTGGAAGCTGCTTGTTAGGAGGATAAGATGACGGCTTTGATGAAGCAGTACGGAAAGACGGTGATATTTGCGCTGGCGGCAGCGGCGGTCCTGGGCATTGCATTCGGAATACGGATCAATGGGCATACCGGGTTTATCGGGGCGGCATACGGGAGGGCAATGGAGGATCTGGACAGATCGGACGTGAGGATATCGGAAGATACGGATGCCGTAAAGGCGGCAGCGGCAAGAAAATGTCCGGTGATTTTGTTCCGGTGCGAAACAATACTGCCGAAGGTACCGGTGAATCTGGAGGAAATGCTTATGGCAGCGGACGCGGACGGGAATCGGCTTCATGCCGTTATTACAGATATGAAAACGGAGGACGGTAAGATTCTTTCTGATCAGACGGGAGAGTGTCCGGACGGCCTGTTTTCCCGCTTTGTATTTCCGTCCGCGGGAATCTATATAATGGAAGTAACGGCATCCGATCGGGAGTGCAAAACGGTAAAAGCACGGTTTCGGATTCCGGTGACGGGTATTTGAGAAAGGACGGATCATGAAAAAGGTTGCATTTGGAATGGCGTGCGGTCTGGTTTCGCTGTTTGTCGTTCTGCTGATGCTGACTTTATTTGGCAGGGCGGCCAGAAAAAGCGAGACGGAATACATGCTGGCGCAGGCAATGGACAGCTCGCTTTCCGGCGCTATGCAGAAACAGGGTGAAACAACCGGAGCAGGCGAAGAATTTACGGCGGATTTTTTAAAAGCATTATTGATACAGGCAAACAGCGATTCCGAACTGACGGTATCCGTGCTGGATGCGGACGAACAGAAGGGGATTTTATCCGTGGAGATTACAGAACGGTTCCGGCATCCAAACGGAAACGAAGGAAGCGTATCGCAGGCGCGGACCGTTATTTTTGACAGGGCCGCGGAACAGGAACCGGAGTACTGCAGGGTGGGGTTTTATCTGGAGGACGGCGAGATGTATAAGGAGTACCGCGTGCCGAAAGGCTCCGTCTGCAGTATTCCGGTTTCACCCCGGAAAGAAGGGAAACGGTTTTTGTACTGGCGCTTTGCGACGGGTGCACAGAAAAGAGCGGGCAGCCGTAAGGCGGCATATTCCGGCGGAACGAAAGAAGTGCTTTCCGTCGGGGAGGAGGCGTATCCGGTGTCGGAGGATACCCGGCTTGTTGCGGTATTTGAATAGGTAGGAGGGGTTGGTTTGAAGAAAGAAACACGAAGGGAAATCAGAAAGTGGATGGCGTTTCTTTTGGGAGCTTCTCTGTGTCTTGCATCCATAACATACGGATATGCAGGAGACGCAGGACATCCACAGGAGGCTTCGGAGGCTGCAGGAGATATGGAAAGCGGGCAGGAGGCGCCGGAACAGGCGGAAGCGGCGGAGAGTTTGGAGGAAGCAGGGGCACCAAACCAGGCAGAGGCGGCAGAGGAAGCGAACGGGGCAGAGTCTGCGAAAAAAGAAGAAGGGACGGCGGGAGCGTCAGGGAAAGAGGAAGAAACAGGGACGGCGGAAGCGTCAGAAAGAACGGAAGGAGCAGGGACGGCAAAAGAGGCAGAAAGAGCAGGAACGTCGGAAGCATCAGAGAAAGCAGAAGCGTCGGGGAAAACAGAAGAAGCAAAAGCGGCGGAAGCAGTACAAAAAGCAGTGGATGCGGCAAAAAAGAAGGTACAGGACGCGGTAGCGGCGGCGGTGGAAAAGGCGCAGGAGAGCGCGGATTCCCTGCGGGAAGCAGCGGCGGCATTCTATCCGTCCGCTTCGCCGGAACAGCCGGAGGAGA
>CAMSEJ010000282.1 GCA_947057405.1 uncultured Roseburia sp. | reverse complement strand
TGCCGGCGTCTGTTACATGCCGGCAGCCTTACTTTTTATAGTATTTATCGTACAGCTCAACGGTATCTGCCCAGAACCGTTTGGGAATGTTCTGCATCTGAAGCTTCGGGTTCTCCCGTTCTTTTACGGCAATGGTATCGAAAAAGGCCTGCCAGAGCCGACGGAAGGTTTCTTCCTGATCCGAACGGGTTTTGATCAGGTCCGGATTAAGGGAAGCGGCATCCGCAATCAGATAGGACTTGCAGGCGCGGTGTACGGCTGCGGTTTGATGGGTGGCATCGTAAATAATAAAGTTTTCTAAGGGCAGGCGGTCGGTGAAATGGGGCGCCAAAATGGGCAGTACGTCGTTTTTCGGATGGATCTGTGAGAACAGGATGCCGTTTGCCAGCTCACGAAAGCGCAGAAATTCCAGCAGGTGATGGGCTTCGTTGGTGGTCTGGCGGCAGAGTGCAAAGATGCAGGCGATACACGGCTCACCTAAGAAATCCAGTACTTTTGCGCCCTGGGGAAGGGCGAGCGCCATGACGATGGTCTGATAAACCGCGTTCGCCTTGTCCATGGACAGGCTGCGGCAGGCGCCGTCCGCCATGGCGCCGCGGCAGACCGTTTCGTAAAAATGCGTGCCCAGGCGTGAGATCAGAGTGCGTGAAACTTTTCGGCTTTTTTCATAATCGGTCGTTACGGGAATGTATTCGCAAAAAAGGGTAAGATCTTCGTTGCTGCGGCAGGAAATACGAATATTTTTGTGGCCCAGGCGGCTTGCCCAGGCATCGTAGACGGCGGAAAGGATGCCGTCGATACTGTCTTCACATTGGAATACATACATTGGAACCACCTCCGAAGTTTACGTCGTCGAACAGGGAGAGCTGCCGGTAGCCCGCGCCGCGCAGTTCGCGCGGAACCTGTGTCCGATCGGAAAGCAGGCTGCGGCAGATATAATCCTCGTCCAGCCGGGTCGGGTACATCATACGGCCGGAGCAGGTGATAAAATACAGGGCGCGTTTTAAGACGACGCCGATTTTTTTTAAGTCGTTAAAATCCAGCTTGCTGCCGCGTCGGGCTTTTACAATGCGTTTTGCTGATTTTGCCCCGATGCCGGGGACACGCAGCAGGGTTTTATAGTCGGCGGTCTGGATTTCTACCGGGAAATATTCCAGGTGGCGCAGCGCCCAGTCGCATTTGGGGTCCAGATAGATGTTGAAATTCGGTTTGTCTGCAGAGAGTAGCTCGCTTACGGTAAAGTGGTAATAGCGTAGCAGCCAGTCTGCCTGGTAAAGCCTGTGTTCACGCAGCAGCGGAGGCCCTTCGGGCAGGGCGGGCAGGCTGGCATTGTGGTTGACGTTGACAAAGGCAGAGTAAAAGACCCGTTTTAAGTCAAACTTCTGGTAGAGGCTTTCAGCAACGCTCATAATCTGAAAATCATTTTCGGGCGTGGCGCCGATGATCATCTGCGTACTCTGGCCGGCGGGTACAAAACGGGGGGTATTGCGGTAAAGCGCCAGCTCATGTTTGTTTTGGGTAATGCCGTTTTGGATCTGGCGCATGGGCTTTAGGATGGTGCTGCGTGATTTACAGGGGGCGAGCGTCCGCAGGGCGTCGCTTGTGGGCAGCTCTAAATTGATGCTCATGCGATCGGCGTAAAAACCGGCGCGTTCAATTAAGAGCGGATCGGCGCCCGGGATTGCCTTGATGTGAATATAGCCCTGAAAACGGTAAACCGTCCGCAGCCGCAAGACCGCCTGGTAAATCAGATCCATGGTGTAATTGGGACTGACGATAATGCCGGAGCTTAAAAACAGGCCTTCTATATAATTGCGCCTGTAAAATTCGACCGTAAGGGTGCAGATTTCTTCCGGTGTGAAGGTGGCGCGGGGAATGTCGGAATTGCAGTTGTTCTGACAGTAGGCGCAGTTGAATATGCACTCGTTGGTGAAGAGGATTTTCAGCAGGGAGACGCAGCGGCCGTCTGCCGCAAAGCTGTGGCAGATCCCGCAGGAAAGCGTATTCCCGATACCGGTTCCGTCGCCGCCCCGGTCTACGCCGCTTGATGTGCAGGCAACGTCGTATCTGGCGGCGGCAGCCAGAACGGTAAGCTTGTCCAGGATGGTGGGAGTAAGGCGTGCGGCAGGGGCCGGATGCGTCTGATTGGCAAGCGGCGGATTCGCGGCAGGTATAACTGTAGAGGATATGCCGTCAGGTACGGTATCTGAAAAAGTGGTATTCATGGCAGACTCCTTCAAAATCAAACAAGTGTTCTTTTTGGCATTTTAGCACAGGCGGACAGAAAATGCAAGAGAAAATCGAATATTTGTTTGCGGTTGTGTTTGCGTCTGGTATATTTTGACGGGATAAGACGGCATATAACCCGACAAATTATTCTGCATATATATAAATAAAAAGGGATCAAAATGCCATGAGATCAAATTTATATGAAATACAATGTAAATAATAAAAATTTTTACAAAAATTCCCCCAATTTTTAAAAACCTATGTTATACTTTGTACAGGAGCAAAAAAAACTGCCCTTTTTTTGGGAACAGGCAGTTTAAAATAAAAATATCCACATTCATTATGCCATATGCTGTGGAAAAGGAGGAGAATCATGAGTAATCAATTTATATGGCAGGATCGTTTTAACATCGGTGTTGAAGTGATTGACCGGGAGCACAGAAAGCTCTTTGGTATCATGAACCGTCTGCTTACCTTCAGTGAAAAAGAATCCAAACGCCAGTGGGTATGTGAAGAAGGCGTCAAATATTTTAAAGACCATGCCATGAAGCATTTTGCGGAGGAAGAAGTTTATATGGCATCCATCCACTACAGCGGGTTTGAAACACACCGGAAGCTGCATGATACGTTCCGGCAGAAAACCCTTCCGGAGCTGGAAAAGGAGCTGACGCAGACCGGATATTCCCAGGATGCGGTCAATCATTTTCTGGGCGTATGTGCCGGATGGCTGATCGGGCATACATTAACGGAGGATCACGCAATCGTTGGAAAAACCGAGAGCAAATGGGGCAACCTGCTTCCGGAAGAACACCAGAAAGCGATGAGTAAGACGATTATACAGCTTTTGTATGAACTGTTTCGTCTGGACGCACGGATTATCAGCGATCGTTACGGCGGCGAAAAATTCGGCAACGGCATATACTATCGCCTTTCCTATGAAACCAAGAAGGGAGAGCGGTGGGACAGCATCCTGGTGTTTGAGGAGAAGCTGATTCTCGGTACGGTGGGCAAGCTGATGGGGGCAAAAACCAATAAATTAGACACAATGCTGATGAACGCGACCCGTTACACCGCGCGGCAGTTTGTAGATAATATCCGGAAGCATTTTGCGGATACGGAGCAATACGAACTGAAACAGGAAAGCCTTTTAACCTATGAGCAGTTCCAGAAAGTGTTTGACAAGGAAACGCCGCAATGCAGCCTGCTGTTTAACACGGGAGAAGGATATTTTGCATACTGTACGATTGCACCCCATTTAAAGGGCAGCGAAGCGGGTACCGTGATTGTAACAGAAAAAAATGCCGGTGAGATCCAGAACTATTTGAAAGAAACCGAAGATACCCCAAATAAAAAGATACTTCTGGTAGACGATTCGGATAGATCGGAAGAGCACACGTCTGAACTC
>CAMSEJ010000281.1 GCA_947057405.1 uncultured Roseburia sp. | reverse complement strand
GCGAACGCCGCATCCCCTGTCCTCTGGCTGACGGAACTTTGCCAACACTGTTCGCAAAAATACAAACAAAAAAAGCAAAAACGTCCTTTACGGTACAAAAAAATATACCGCAAAAGACGCCCTTGCCTTTACGTGTTGGATAATACACCCCAAAAAACCATTTGTCAATCCTTTTTTCGCCCGTCCCCAAAAAAAGATTGACAAACTCCGCAATCCGCTGTATAACTATAAACATGAGCAAAGGCGTTCATGTTTGGGACAGAAATCACCTGCCCTCCAAACGTGAATGCCCTTGCTTTTTTCATTCCATCAATCTGAAAGGAAGGTACCGCATTTATGAAAACAGAAGGCCAAATAAGAATCCCTTCCGGATGCGCCATTTCAGCAGTCATTTCCAAAAACGGGAATAAACTATCCGGCGAACCCGTCATAAATTCCATGAAGCCCATGCATGACCGTTCCAACGGATTAGGCGGCGGCTTTGCCGGCTATGGCATTTACCCTGAATACAAAAATTTTTATGCATTACATCTGTTCTTCGATTCCCGCGCCACACGCAAAGAATGCGAAGCCTTCTTAAAGGAGCGCTTTGAAATTGTCCAATCCGAACTCATTCCTACCCGGACGGTTCCGGCAATCACGGACAAACCCATCGTATGGAGATATTTTGCCGCGCCGCTGCAATCTGTCTTTAGACCTTTACAGTTAGAAGAAAAAGAATTTGTCGCCAGAACCGTTATGGAGATCAACGCCGGACTGCCCGGCGCTTACGTCTTTTCCAGCGGCAAGAACATGGGTACCTTCAAAGCAGTCGGTTTCCCGGAAGACGTCGGCCTCTTTTATAAATTGGAAGAATATGAGGGATATTCCTGGACCGCTCACGGGCGTTATCCCACAAACACTCCCGGCTGGTGGGGCGGCGCGCATCCGTTTACACTGCTTGATTACTCCGTCGTACATAACGGAGAAATTTCTTCCTATGACGCCAACCGCCGTTTTATCGAAATGTTCGGCTATCAGTGCACCCTCCAGACCGATACGGAAGTCATTACTTATATCATGGATTACCTCCTGCGCGTACAAAAGCTTACGCTCACCGAAGCTGCAAGCGTCATTGCGGCTCCGTTCTGGAGTACCATCGCGGCCAAAGCAGATCCCGATGACCGAAAGAAACATACCTTCCTGAGAACCGTATTTCCAAGCCTTCTTATTACCGGCCCTTTCTCCATTGTTTTTGGGTTTGAGGGAGGCTTGATGGCGCTGAACGATCGCCTGAAGCTTCGCTCTATGGTAGTCGGCGAAAAAGACGACCGGGTATTCATTGCCAGCGAAGAGGCCGCGATCCGAGCCATGGAGCCTGATGCCAAAAATATATGGTCTCCTGCCGGCGGGGAACCTGTCATTGTCAAAGTAAAGGAAGGAGCGTTATCATGAATGTGGAATTTATTTATCCGGAATTTGAAATCATCCGGAACGAAAGCAGATGTATTTCCTGCCGGGTCTGCGAACAGCAATGCGCCAATGAGGCACACGGCTATGATGAAACACAGAACCGGATGACATGCGACGACTCAAAATGCGTCAACTGCCAGCGTTGTGTTTCCCTCTGTCCCACAAGAGCCTTAAAAATTGTAAAAAGCGGCTGCACCCTGCGCGAAAACGCCAACTGGCCAACCGAAACGATAAAAGAGATCTACAAACAGGCAAACAGCGGCGGCGTTCTTTTGTCATCCATGGGCAGCCCAAAACCGCTCCCTGTTTACTGGGACAAAATCCTGATCAATGCCTCGCAGGTAACGAACCCTTCCATTGATCCTCTGCGGGAACCGATGGAAACCAGAGTTTACCTCGGAAAAAAGCCGCCCCGTATCACACGCGCCAAAGACGGAACATTAGACTGCCGGCTTCCCCCGCAGCTAAAACTTTCCATGCCGGTTATGTTCTCCGCCATGAGTTACGGTTCCATCAGCTACAATGCCCACCAGTCGCTTGCATTGGCGGCAGAAAAACTTGGTATTTTATATAACACCGGAGAAGGCGGCCTGCATGAAGATTTTTACCGCTATGGCAAACATACCGTTGTGCAGGTAGCTTCCGGCCGTTTCGGCGTCCATGAGGATTATCTGCAGGCAGGAGCGGCCATTGAAATCAAAATGGGACAGGGCGCAAAACCGGGGATCGGGGGACACCTTCCCGGTACGAAAATTGTAGGAGACGTATCCCGTACCCGTATGATCCCGGAAGGATCCGACGCCATTTCCCCCGCGCCGCACCATGATATATATTCCATCGAAGATTTACGCCAGCTTGTCTTTTCTTTAAAAGAGGCGACGGAATATCAAAAACCTGTTATTGTAAAAGTGGCCGCCGTACACAACATTGCAGCAATCGCAAGCGGCATTGCCCGAAGCGGGGCCGATATCATTGCTATTGACGGATTCCGCGGCGGTACCGGGGCTGCCCCAACCAGAATCCGGGATCATGTAGGCATTCCAATTGAACTGGCGCTTTCCGCCGTGGATCAAAGGCTGCGGGACGAGGGGATCCGCAACAATGTATCTCTTGTAGCCGGAGGCAGCATCCGGACTGCCGCAGACGTAGTAAAAGCCATTGCCCTTGGCGCAGACGCCTGCTATGTGGCGACTGCCGCCCTGCTTGCTCTCGGCTGCCATCTTTGCCGCACCTGCCAAAGCGGCAAATGCAACTGGGGAATCGCGACCCAGCGTCCCCAACTTGTGAAACGACTTGATCCAAAACTGGGAAGCAAACGCCTGATCAACCTGATGTCCGCGTGGAAACACGAAATAAAAGAACTCATGGGCGGTATGGGAATCAATTCCATTGAAGCTTTACGCGGAAACCGCCTGATGCTCCGCGGCATCGGCTTAACCGCAAAAGAACTGGAAATACTTGGAATTTCCCATGCCGGGGAATGACGTAAAAAAGCGCAAACAAATCCGGGGAGGTGCAGTATACGATGCAAATCATCGACGCTACAAATTTAGATTTCAAAGCCATAAATAAAGCATTGCGCCAGGCAGAAACCGACTACACCGTTAAAGGCTGCTGCGGCCAGAGGTTCCTTGCCGCCGGTATGTCCGGCAAAAGCCTTACCATCGAGGGCATACCGGGCAATGCGCTGGGCGCATACTTAAACAATGCCGTGATTACTGTAAATGCGAATGCGCAGGACGCTGTAGGCGACACCATGAATGAGGGAAAGATTCTGATCCGCGGCAATATCGGCGATGCCGCCGGTTATGCCATGCGCGGCGGCAAAATCTATGTACAGGGCAACGCCGGATACCGCGCCGGAATCCATATGAAAGCTTACAGAGAAAAATTTCCGGTTCTGATTATCGGCGGATGCGCCGGAAGCTTCCTTGGGGAATATCAGGCAGGAGGCGTAATCATCGTCCTTGGGCTTCATAAGGACGGCAGGCGCATTGTAGGCAATTTCCCGTGTACCGGAATGCACGGCGGCAAAATGTTCCTGCGCGGCAGCTGTGAGAAAATCTGTTTTCCAAAACAGGTTACCGCAAGATGTGCAGCCGCAGAGGATTTGGAGGAAATCCGGGAATATCTGTCCGAATACTGTTTAGATCGGAAGAGCGTCGTGTAGGGAAAGAGTGTGGTACCTTGTG
>CAMSEJ010000280.1 GCA_947057405.1 uncultured Roseburia sp. | reverse complement strand
GATCATGCCATGTGACTGGAGTTCAGACGTGTGCTCTTCCGATCTAAAGCCGTATTCGGCGCCGCAATCACGTCCGCAGGTTCTGCGTCCTGTTTCATCTGTTCCAGCGCGCGGACGGCATCTTCCCCGGCCTCCCATTCCGAACTGTACGCCTCTATGCTTACCCGGTAGGGGGCGCCTTTTTCTGCAAGCAGCCGGTTCAGCGGCTCCTGCCAGATCGCAATAAAATCCGCATGCGTAACCTTCCAGACCACCGTATCCTGCTTCGCCGCGGCAGGCGTATGCTCCGCTTTTGTTTCGGTACCGCTTTTGACGGCGATATGGATCCGGTTCTGCGTGCATCCGGAAGCAAAAACAAGCGCTGACAGCACGATGCCAAGAACGGCCGCACGTCCCGGCATGTTTCCCCGCGCCTTCATGACGGCTCCTTTTGCGTCGGCAGCGATACCGTCACGACAAACAAATCCGCATTGATTTCCAGTTCAAACGTTCCCCCGCACGCCTCCGTAAAGCTTTTTGCAATCGAAAGCCCCAGGCCGCTTCCCCCGTCGGTGCGGCTTTCGTCCCCTCTTGTAAATCGCTCCGCAAAATCCACGCTGCGGTCTAATTCCCGGCTTGACGTATTTTTTATGCTTGCCACCGCAAACGGCCCCTTTTCTTTTAATACGATATAAACGCGTGACCCCTGCAGGGAATATTTCATTGCATTCCCAATCAGGTTCTGGAACACGCGGTACATCCGCTGCCCGTCGGAATACACCGTTACCGGCTCTTTGGGGATTTCCGTTTTCACCGTCACCGGGCTTGCCGAAATCAGCTCTTCCATATCCGCCAGGGTCTGATAGAGCAGCTTTCCCAAATCCAGTTCCTTATACTCAACCGCAAGCTGGCCGGAAGCCGCCTTGCTGACTGCAAACACATCCTGCACCATGTTTTTCAGGCGTTCCGATTTTTCGTCCAGGATACGGATATAATCCGCCACATATCCCGGCAGCCCTTCTTCCTGCTTTAACAGCTGGATATAGCTGATGATCGAAGTCAGAGGCGTCTTGATATCATGGGATACGTTCGCCACCAGCTCCACCTTCATGCGCTCGCTTTTGATGCGCTGCTCCACCGCCGAACCGAGGCCCTGCCGGATATCGTCCAGTTCCTCCGCCATTGCGCGCAGAGATGCATCCTGCATAACGGGCGCTTCCGCGGCTTTATAATTGCCTTCCCGGATCCCTTCTATCTGCGCGGCCAGCCGCTCCAGATCTTTTGCCGCCGCACGGTTTTTTCTAAGAAACACCATTTCGGCAGCCAGAAGCGCGGACGCCAGCACAAAAGCAGCCATCTGCCAATATAAAACTACAGGAGGGATATCCCAAATCATGCTTACACCAAACAGGCAGAATGCGTATAAAAGCAGAACAACGGTCAGCGCAACCATCAGATACGTCCTTCTTATCATCCGTCCCGAAACGGAAAGCGCAAATTCCCTGCTGTCCAGCCGGGCAATGAGCCTGCCGAATATACCGTTTTTATAGCCGCCCCGGTTTTTGCACAAATCAAGCACAAACAAATAAAACAGCCAAAAAGCAGCCAGAAACGCCACAGGATACCCGGACAGCCCGTATAAAAGAGAATCCGACAGCTCCGACGCATATTCAAACGCCGTCTCCCCGTAATAATAAACCGCCTGCATTTCGTAAAATAACCCTTCCCGCTCTAAGATGCCAAAAAGCAGCCCAATCGGAAGAAACAGCCCGGCAAGCGCCTTTCCTTCAAACCAGACGTTTGCCAGAAACGCCGCAATCCTGCCGTTTAATTCCCCTCTTCCGTTTCGCAGAATCAAATACAAGGCAGACAAAACAAGCCCCGCAGCCATACAAAATATCGTCCGAAACAGCAGGCTGCGCCCGTCCGCATATTCCCGGTACACCCGGTAGAGCCCGTTGCCGTAACCGTAAATGTCCCGGTCGTCCATGCTTTTTAAAAACGGCGTCGGTTCCTTCGCTGCAAGCAGCACAATTTCCACATTCTCCCAGTCGGTTTTTGCGGTAAAATTCCGGTAGCCGGGAACGCACCATTCGCTGTCCTCACGGTATACCCCGTCGCCATAGATATCCAGTTCTTCCCCGTCCTTTTCTATCGTCACCTTTGTGCCGTCAAAATACAGGCAGAAATTAAATTCCTCCGGCATATCGCCGTATTTCCCGCTCCACTTGCCCTTCCAGCGGTTTGTATACAGTTCCTTATCCAGACGGGAAATGCTGTACAGCAGGTTTTTATCGTCTTTAACTGCATTGTGGTAATTTAAAATACTTTTCTTTTTCTGTTCTTCCGTCAGGTTCTGCTGCCACTCGTCCTCTGATTCGCTTTGCGCAATCAAATCGGCGGAACCTGCGCTGGCTGCGGCGTCTTGCTGTATCTGACCCTCATAAGCCGCTTCCGCCTCCAGTTCGCCTTCCAGTTCGGCTTCCTTCTCCACGACCTCGTCCGTCCCATAATAATAAGCGCCCGAATCACCGTAGAAATAACCGAAAACAGCATTGCCGCAAGCCATGTCCAGAAAGTTGTCCAGCTGCCCTTCGATAAAATTACGGAACAGTTTGCTGTTTTGGTAGTCCTCTTCCGTTAAAAGCTGCCAGGCAGACGAAATGCCGCCGTTTCCCCGCATCCACCGCAGACAGCCAATCCCTCCGGTTATCAGCAGGCTTACGCCCAGTACAAAGGATACGCACGCCAGGTTACTTTTCCATTTTTTCCATTTTATAGCCAATTCCCCACACCACCTTTAAATATTCTGGCTCTTTCGGATTGAGTTCTATTTTTTCGCGGATGCGCCGGATATGCACCATCACGGTATTTTCCGATGCAAATCCCGGTTCCTCCCATACGCGCTCATAAATTTCTTCCGCCGGGAAAATACGTCCCAGGTTGTTCATCAGAAGATCAATGATTTTGGTTTCCGTCGCCGTCAGGCGCACCGGCTCCCCGTCTGCATAAAGCGTCCGCCCGTCGGTACGGTATTCAAGCCTGCCGTTTGCAATCCGATCCGACGGGGACGCGTCAATGCCGCCCAAACAGGTGTAACGCCTGAGATGGCTTTTGACGCGCGCTGCAAGCTCCGCCGGATTATACGGCTTTGAGACATAATCGTCCGCGCCCATGGAAAGGCCGAGCACCTTGTCGGTTTCTTCGCTTTTCGCGCTTAACACAATAATCGGAATATTGCGCTTTTCACGGATGCGCATCACGGCGGACAGCCCGTCTAACCGGGGCATCATAACGTCCATAATCACCAGGTGGACGGTTTGGGCCGTAAGCTGATCCAGCGCCTGCATCCCGTCGTATGCCTTTAACACCCGGTAACCTTCCCGTTCCAGCAATATGGCAATCGCTTTTACAATTTCCCGGTCGTCGTCCGCAACCAAAATACATTCATTCATGTGACTCCTCCTTCAAGCTGGTTTTATCTTAACCCGGATTCCTTACAAAAAACACAAAAAAAATCTTACGGATTTCTTACAAAAAACGTTCGTACTACAGCGAACGATAGGGAGTGGATGGCAAAAGAGCCGTCAATCAGAGGGAAGGGTGTGCGTCTGGGGCTGTGTTCAGGGGCTAAGGGGCTCTAAAGCATCCCATTTTGGTATTCTC
>CAMSEJ010000279.1 GCA_947057405.1 uncultured Roseburia sp. | reverse complement strand
AAGGTACCACACTCTTTCCCTACACGACGCTCTTCCGATCTGGCAAAAGGTAAATTTATAGCGATTATGGACGCGGACGATATTTCGGTTCCCAATCGCCTCAGTATGCAGTACGCTTTTTTGAAGAAGCATCCGGATATGGCGTTTGTGGGAAGCCGAGGGGAATTTTTTGTAAATCAGCCGGGCGACGACGGGGAACGGTACTGGTATGCTGCAAAGCCGAAGCCAGAGGATTTTTTGTTTTCCCTGCCTTATGTGCATGCGTCCATTCTGTTTCGGAAAGAAGCGTTGCAGAAGGTGCGCGGCTACGGCACGTCGAAACGGGTTACGCGGGCGGAAGATTACGATATTCTGCTCAGGCTTTACGAAAATGGCTGTTACGGCGCTAATTTGCCGCAGGTGCTTTATTATATCCGCCGGGACGAAAACCAGTACAAACGCCGCAAATACCGTTACCGGATCAATGAAGCCCGTATCAAATGGCGTTCGTTTTATCATCTGGGATTGTTTCCGAAAGGAATTTTCTTTGCGGTAAAGCCGATGATTGTGGGATTAATTCCGATTCGCCTGCTTTCTCGGATTCAGAAAAAATATTATGCGTTAAAAAAACAGTGATAGGGTCCGGCGGCGACGTGTTCCGGGGATAGTGCCTGCGGCAGAAATGAGGAAACAAATGACAGGAATTATTATTTTAAACTATCAAACATGGGAAACCAGCTTAAAATGTATGAAAAGCGCGGCCCGGTCTATGGAAGGCGGCGCTTATGCCGTCTATCTTGTGGATAACGCGTCCACAGAGCCGATGCCGGATGCGGTGAAGCAGTATATCCGCGAAAACGGGGTGCATTTTTTACAAAGCAAAAAAAACGGGGGCTATGCGAGCGGCAATAATATCGGGATGAAAAAGGCTCTGGCGGACGGCTGCGATTATCTTCTGGTGAGTAACAACGATATTCTGTTTCGCAGGGGCGCCATACAGGAAATGGCAGGTTATTTAAAAACTCATCCGGATACCGGGATTGTAGGGCCGAAAGTCGTAGACCGGACGGGGCAGGTGCAGTATAGCTGCTGTTCTATGAGAACCGGGATGAAGGAGATTTTCCAGCTGTTTACGGTGGCAAAGCTGCTCTTCCGCAGGAAGTGGAACCGTTATTACTGTCTGGATCGGGATCCGGATCGGGGCAGGGATGTTTACTATGTATCCGGTTGCTGTTTTATGATGTCTGCTGCATGCGCAGGACAGATTACGCCGTTAGACGAGCATACGGTTCTGTATGATGAAGAGCTGATTATCGGAATCCGCATGGAACAGTGCGGCCTAAAGACGCATTACTGCCCGAAAGCGGTTGTGGAACACCGTCACGGGCATACGACGGACCGGATGAAGCCGTTTATGTTTCAGTGTATCTGCCAGAGTGAGCTGTATTACTGCAGCCGCTACCTTCATGCCAAACGGTGGCAGCTGCGGCTGCTGTACGCGTATCGGTGTGCGCTGTACCGGATCCGGTGTATCAATGATGCAAAAATGAGGAAATATTGGAAGACGTTTCGGGAACAGACGCGTAAAAGCTGTCAAAATTCTTGTTATTCTACTACGAAGATGTTATAATGTCTGGGATTCTAAGTGAAAGAGGTACACCCGTGATAGCAATGATCAAACGAAACAAAGAAATGATCTGGGATTTGGCAGTGAATGATTTTTCTACAAAATATGCCGGATCTGCATTCGGTATTTTCTGGGCGTTTGTCCAGCCGGTAATTACCATTCTGATGTACTGGTGCGTTTTTGAGTTTGGCCTCAAATCCACGCCGCCTGTACAGGATGTGTCTTATATTTTCTGGTTTGCAACCGGCATGGTTCCGTGGTTTTTTTTCTCGGATGCGTTAAATGCGGTGACGAACTGTTTAATTGAGTATGGTTACCTTGTGAAAAAAGTGGTGTTTGATATTGAGCTTCTTCCGGTGATTAAAATATTGTCGGCTCTTTTTATTCATCTGGTGTTTATCGGGCTGCTGTTTTTGATTGCGTTTGCGAATGGGGAACCGCTGACGGCTTCTGTCGTGCAGGTGCTGTATTATCTGTTCTGTGCAACCGTATTGGTGTATGCTTTTGGGAAGTTTACTTCGGCAATTATTTTGTTTTTCCGGGATTTGGGGCAGATTGTCAATATTGTACTGCAGATTGGCCTGTGGGCTACGCCGATTATCTGGTCTTATGTGATAGTTCCCCCGAAGTACCAGTGGGTTGTGAAGCTGAATCCGGTTTTTTATGTGATAGAAGGGTATCGGGACAGCTTTATTACAAATCAGTGGTTTTTTGAACAGCCGCTCCTGACGGCTTATTTCTGGGGATTTGCCCTCAGTATGCTCTGGATTGGCAATACGGTATTTAAGCGGATGCGCCCGCATTTTGCCGACGTACTGTAGAAGGGCATCCCTTTATGCCATACGGCAAAATTAAGGAAATACCCTTCGGGCATCCCTCTATGCCATATGGCAATAATAAGGAAATACCCTTCGGGTATCCCTTTATGCCATACGGCAATAATAAGGAAAGGAAATTCATTTTCTCATGGGTGATAAGGCGATTATTTTACAAAATCTGACAAAGTGCTACCGTTTATATGAAAATTCTTTTGATCGGGTCAAAGAAACGTTCCGTATTGGGTCACATACATACAGCAGGGAAAAGTGTGTGTTGAACCAGGTCAGTCTTGAGATTGAGAAGGGGGACGTGGTCGGGATTGTCGGTACGAACGGTGCGGGTAAGTCGACGTTGTTAAAGCTGATTACCGGAGTTTTAACTCCGACGTCCGGAACGCTGACGATTCATGGGAAAATTGCCGCGCTGCTGGAGCTTGGGACCGGGTTTAATCCGGAGTTTACGGGTATTAAAAATATTTTTTTAAACGGGACAATGATGGGGTTTACGCATGCGGAAATGGAGGACAAGCTGCAGGGGATTGTGGATTTTGCGGATATCGGGGATTTTATTAACCAGCCTGTGAAGACGTATTCGTCGGGGATGTTTGCTAGGCTGGCGTTTGCGGTTGCGATTAATGTAGAGCCGGAGATTTTGATTGTCGATGAGGCGTTAAGTGTCGGAGATCTGCGGTTTCAGATGAAATGCATGGACAAGATGAAGTCGATGATGGACAGCGGGGTGACGGTTTTGTTTGTGTCGCACGATATCAATGCGATTCGGAGGCTGTGTACAAAAGGGCTGTGGTTAAAGGACGGCGTGGTGCAGGCTTACGGGGAAACCAACCGGATCTGCGATCGGTATCTGGATTATTTGAAGATGTGTGATCTGGGGCAGGCCGAAGAAGGGGAAAAGGAAGGCGCACAGGTCGAACAATATGATTTGGAGGAGCTGTCCGAATTTCGGGCAGGATCAAAGGAGTCGGTGGCCGAGGTGGCGGGTATCCGCCTGGTCGGCGCGGACGGTAAGCCCAGAGAGGAATTTAACCTGTTTGAAGAGATGACGGTAGAGGTATACTATGATGTATACGATGAAAAGGTAGATTATCCGGTTCTCGGGGTGGCGTTAAAACGGCTGGACGAGGTGTATATCTGCGGTGTCAACACACTTCTGGACGGGAAGAAAATTCCGTGGCGGTTTGGGCGGAACTGTTATAAGATGAGATCGGAAGAGCACACGTCTGAACTCC
>CAMSEJ010000278.1 GCA_947057405.1 uncultured Roseburia sp. | reverse complement strand
GCTGACTGCGGTGTTGGCAGGCTTCACGATAAGCGGCTTCCGCTTCCCAAATCTTCCTAATGAGTGCATCCCTTTACTACAACTTTTTGTGTCGGCATTATACCGGAATGATTAATAGATATATCGTTCGCTGCAGTACTAAGCCGTCAACTGCAAACTTCCGTCTCCCACCGAATGCAGCGCCAGGAACCTCACCTGCAAGCCTGCCAAAACAGCAGTCAGCCAGAGGGCAGGGGGTGCGGCATTCGCCTTGTAACAGGATATAGCGTCTCTTAAGTATTCCATCCAATTTCCAGCAATGCCCTGCCACGGATGGCAGGGCAAGCCGGAATGCGCCACGGACGGCGCGTTTCCGGCGGTTGCGTCCGCAATCAAAAACCTGCGCGGAATACTTTAGAGCCGCTTCATCCTGTTACACAGCGAACGCCGCACCCCCTGCCCTCTGGCTGACGGATTCTTGCCAACACCCCTTGCTCTGGCTGACGGCTCCTCACTCCTCCCCCACCTCATCCGCAAACCAATACAAATAAACATCCTCCAACGTCGGCCGAACCTCCAAAGCCGCATACAAACGCGGCCTATCCTCCGAAATCACGCGAACCGTCATATTCCCGTCATAAACCGAAACATTGCGCACCAAAAACTCCCGTTCCACTTCCTTAAGCCGTCCCGGCTCCACCGTAATCTCAAATACCTTCCCCGAAAGCTCCGAAAAAAAACTCCCCACGCTTCCCACGCCCAATATATTCCCTTTCTTAATCAGAACAATCTCCTTGGCAATCTGCTCCACATCAGACACCACATGCGTTGCAAAAATCACAATCTTATCCAGAGCAATTTCAGAAATAATATTCCGTATCCGAATCCGCTCCCTGGGATCCAACCCCGCCGTCGGTTCGTCCAATATCAGGATTTTCGGATTCCCCAAAAGCGCCTGCGCAATCAAAATACGCTGCTTCATCCCGCCGGAATACGCCCCCAGCTTCTTTTCGCTCTGTTCCTCCAGATTCACAAGCCCCAGAACCGTTTCGATTTCCTCCTTCGCCCGTTTCTTCGGCAGCCCCTTTAAGCCCGCCATATAAGAAAGAAACTGATACCCCGTAAACTGCTCGTAAAGCCCCTGCTGCTGCGGCATATATCCCAGGACGCTGCGAAAGCTTCTGCCAAGGGCGGACGTATGCTCCCCGTTGTATAAAATCTCCCCCGCGTCCGGCGCAAGATTCCCCGCAATCATATTCATCAGCGTGCTTTTTCCCGCGCCGTTCGGCCCCAACAGCCCGTAGACGCCGGGCGTCAGACAAAGGCTGACCCGGTTGAGTGCGATTTTATCCCCATAAGATTTACTCAAACCATTGATTTGTAAAACTGTCATCGTATCACGTCTCCCCGTCCCATGTAATCGGAACAAATTGTTCCTTCCCGTTATAAAAATCTTCTTTTAAAATGACATAGTAATCCCCGATGCCCGTATCCGGATCGTCTTTCACAACAAGCATATAATCCCCGAACGCGCCCCGGATATGGAGGCGCTCCATAAACTTGCGGCTTTGCTCCATCGTCTTCCCGTTCTCAATATCATAACAGTAAGAACGCTCCTGCCCGTCCTCTTCTGCCGTATAAAAAACCTTCCCGTCCGCATAATCCGGCAAACGATCCGCCGTTCCGGCAGGCTGGCTTTCGCCGGTATCCAGATCCCAGACGGTCAGTTCATATTGGCCGTATCTGCTCTCCGCCTCCCGGCCGCCCTCCGGATCCTTTCCGTACATACCCGCCAGCTTATTTTTGTAGAGGTAAGCTTCCTGAAACTGCTCCCCTTCAAAAATCCGTTCTGCCTGTCCCGTTTGGATATCAAAGGAATACCAATCCACCTGATGCCCCGCCTCTTTATAATTCGTTCCGTCATATCTGGTTTTAAAATAGCTTTCCCTGTAATACAGCCTGCCGTTATACATCCCGGCCAGATGCAAATCGCTGCCGTACCCTTTTTTGCGTTCCGTCAGCTTTTTCATCTCCCCCGTCCGCAAATCCACTCTAAAAAGCCATACCTCATTCTCCCCCGTGGGCTGTTCCATGCCGTCTTCATCCTTCTGCATCAGAATGGCGCACCCTGACAGATACAAATACTGCCCGTCAACCACAAAGGGGCTGATAATATTGTTTTCAAACCGCGCGATTTCTTTTTCACTGGTGCGGTCAAGCCCGGAGCGCACCAGTGAAGCCGTCTGCGTATTCAAATCCACATTGAACAGATACAAAAAATCTTCCGCCACAAACCCCGCTCCGCCAAGCGCCGACGGCAGATATGCATTGCAGCGCTGCTCGTCCGGCGTATTTTCGTACCAAATCGAATGGGTGCAGTTCGGTTTATTGCAGACAATCACGTCCTGCCTGGTACGGTAATCAAAGAAATACAAAAATCCCGTACTGTTCTGATGGTAAATGCCGTCCCCGGATGCAAAGCCCTGATACAAAATGGTATCGTAATACTGCGTCTTTGCTTCCGCCGGGGAACCGGGCTTTTTGCAGGAAGCCAAAACCAAAAGCAATCCCGCCGCGCATAAAAGGGCGGTTCTCCTTTTACCGTTCATAAAGATCCCTCCATTCGGCAAGCTGCCGGTCAAATTCCAGAATAATGCGATCGATTCCGGCATCCTTTAGCCGGGTATTGATTTCCGAAAGGACGGCGTCTAACTCCTCACCGTTTTTCTGGAGCAGGCTGTCGATATTGCCGAATGCCCCTCCTTCCTGCGTCACTTCCTCATATACCGCGTTCGTATGTTCCACCTCTGCGGCAACCGGGGCAGGGTCAAAACGGAATCCGTCCGGAATAAACGGTTCGCATTGCTCATAATATTCTTCCTGAAATGCCATCTTATCCACAGCGGTATCATTTTGCGGCAGCGCAATCAACGCATTTGTAAAATGCTCCCCAAACGCCCACAGCGAATTGGTCGGCAGGCGGATTGCCTTATTGTCTTCTACCACGTAATCCGTCCCTTCCGTTCCGTACAGGATCAGATTGGCGATATCCGGATCGGTATACAGGCGGCTCAGAAAATCAAGCGCATATTCTCTGTTTTGCGTCCAGGATGCAACCGCAGTCTGCGCGTCTCCCCAAAACGGGGCAATCTGCGGGCGCTTCCTGTCGGGAACCACAATATAATCCCCCTTTATTTCCTGCCCGTCGCTCATATAGCAGATATCGCTGTATTCAAACGGATCCATTCTGTGCGCCATTTCATCCCTGGCAAAAAAAGATCCCGGCCGGCTCTCCGCCACGCTGTAAAGCAGTCCCTTGTCTTTCCAGTCCTTAAGCTTAGTCAGCCGTTCCTTCAGTGCTTCTGTTTCAAAAATATTGACGGTTTCGCCGTCTTTCGTATATGCCAGGCATTTCACCGGATCCGCCTTCCACATGCCCAGCGCATAAAAGATATCATCCTGATAGGCATAGGGAATGACCGCTTCCCCCTCGCCGTCTTTTATCTTCTTAAACACCGCTTCATTTTCAAAAATATCAGAAGAAAGATCGGATACCTCGATGCCGTATTTTTTCAATAGCGCGCTGTCGTAAGCAATCGCGCCGACGGTGCGCAGATGGGCGGAAATTCCGTACACAGCGCCTTTGTACCGGCACCGCGCCAGATCTCTTGCATGAAGGGCGTTTTTTATCTCCAGATCGGAAGAGCGTCGTGTAGGGAAAGAGTGTGGTACCTTGT
>CAMSEJ010000277.1 GCA_947057405.1 uncultured Roseburia sp. | reverse complement strand
GATCATGCCATGTGACTGGAGTTCAGACGTGTGCTCTTCCGATCTTGGATGCCGTGGAAGAAAATCATAGAAGAATGGCTGAAAATCCGTATGGAGAGGGGCGTGTTTGAGCTGCACAGCTTTGGTTATCTGACGGAATGTGCGTATCATATCCGTTAAGCGTTTTTTGCATTGGACAATCAGATACATACAAAGGAAAGCAGGGGACGGTAACATGGTTTTTAAAATGGAACAGGCATACAAAGCGTCGCCGCTTTTTCGGGGCTGGCAGGAAACGCTGATCTGGTCCTGCCTGCAGGGCATTATGGGAACCGTTTATGCGGATTCCCCGGACAATCCCCTTTCCGCAATGGCAAGCCTGGGAGAATTTCGTTTTTTTTCCGGAAAGCCGAACCGGGAACTGGTGCTGTGCGGGCTTTCGGCACAGGAAGGCGCAGAGGACTGGTGCATTATGGTGCCGCGGGATGCAGAGTGGACGGTTTTGATTGAAGGCTGTTACGGAAAACAGGCAAAGAAGGTAGTTCGCTATGCAACCGTAAAAGATCCGGGCGTATTTGACCCCGGAACGCTTCGGGAGGCAGTCAGGCGGCTTCCGGACGAATACAGGCTGTGTCGGATGGATGAGGCCCTTTTCTGGCGCTGTAAGGAGATTGCGTGGTGCAGAGACTGGGTGTCACAATACCGGGATTATGCCATGTATCAAAAATACGGAATGGGAACGGTGGTTTTAAAGGACAAAGAGCCGGTTTCCGGGGCGTCTTCCTATGCGGGATACCATGGAGGGATTGAGATACAGATAGATACGGCAAAGGAGTTCAGGCGGAAGGGGCTTGGGTATATTTGCGGGGCAGGACTGATTTTGGATTGTCTGGAACGCAGGCTCTATCCGAGCTGGGATGCGCAGAACAGGAGCTCTTTGATGCTGGCACAGAAGCTGGGGTATCAGTTTGCAGGGGTGTATGAAGCGTTTGAGGTGGGCAGCGGGTAACCGGAATAATTGCTTCGGAATGCAGCGGTGTATTCCGAGGCGTTTTTTGATAAAACCGAAAAAAGGAGACGGCAATGGCAAATATAATTTCAGATGAAACAATTGAATATGTAAGTATTCTTGCAAAACTGGAGCTTTCAGAGCAGGAAAAGGAGCGTGCCAGACAGGATCTGTCCGAAATGCTGGATTACATAGACCGACTCAATGAACTGGATACTTCAGACATCGAACCCATGTCCCACGCTTTTTCGCTCTGTAATGTGTTTCGTGAGGACGTTGTGACAAACGGTGACGGAAACAGCGATACGCTTTTCAATGCCCCGAGGCAGAAGAAGGGCGGTTTTGTAGTGCCGAAGACGATTTCGGACGAATCGGCCGAACCGTATCCGAAGGGAGGGAACGACGCATGAGCATTACGCGTATGACAGCCCTGGAACTGGGCAGACGAATCCGGGAAAGGGAAATTTCGGTTTTGGAAGCCGCCGAAGCGGTTCTGAATTCCGTCCGCAGTAAGGAACAGCGGATCCATGCATTTATTACGGTGGACGAAGAAGGGGTGCGAAAACGCGCCGAGGCGGTGCAGAAACAGATGGATGCAGGCATTACGGCCGGTCCTCTTGCCGGTGTGCCGGTTGCCGTTAAGGATAACATTTGTACCGGAGGGCTGCTTACTTCCTGCGGTTCCCGTATGCTGAGCAATTTTGTACCGTCTTATACCGCGACGGCTGTGGAATGCCTTGAGAGGGCGGGGGCGGTCGTAATCGGCAAAACGAATCTGGACGAATTTGCCATGGGAAGCACGACGGAAACGTCTTATTTCGGCGTGACAAAGAACCCCTGGAATACGGCGCATGTCCCGGGAGGCTCCTCCGGCGGCTCGTGTGCGGCGGTGGCGGCGGAAGAATGCCCGTATGCACTGGGATCGGATACCGGCGGATCCATCCGGCAGCCCGCCTCGTTTTGCGGCGTGGTGGGTTTAAAACCCACTTACGGCACGGTATCCCGTTACGGATTAGTGGCTTACGGCTCTTCCCTGGATCAGATCGGGCCGGTTGCGAGGAATGTTGCCGACTGTGCGGCGGTTTTGGAAACGATTGCGTCTTATGACTGCAAAGACGCCACCTCGGTCAGGCGGAAGGATACGGATTTTTTATCTGCACTGCAAGAAGACGTTTCCGGTATGAAGATCGGCATTCCGAAAGGCTGCTTTGGAGACGGATTGGATTTGCAGGTAAAGCAGGCCGTTCTTGCAGCAGCCGAAACGCTGAAGGGCTGCGGTGCGCATGTGGAAGAATTTGACCTCGGATTCGTCGAATACGCCGTTGCGGCATATTATGTCATCGCCTGTGCGGAGGCCGGATCCAATCTTGCGCGGTTTGACGGCATCCGGTACGGATACCGGGCAGAACCGTGCGGGGGGCTTCACGATCTGTATAAAAAAAGCCGTTCCGAAGGCTTTGGACCGGAAGTAAAGCGCCGGATTATGCTGGGCTCGTTTGTATTAAGTGCCGGTTATTACGATGCGTATTATTTAAAGGCGCTTCGTACCAAGGCGCGGATAAAGCAGGAGTTTGACCGGGCATTCGCACGCTACGATCTGGTTCTGGGGCCTGCGGCGCCGTTTACAGCTCCGCGGCTGGGTGAATATTCCGATGATCCGATAAAGATGTATCTGGGCGATATTTACACCGTTTCCGCAAATCTGGCCGGCCTGCCCGGCATATCCGTACCGTGCGGGACAGACAAAGCGGGGCTTCCGATAGGGGTGCAGCTGCTTGGCGGTTGTTTTGAGGAAAAGAAAATGCTCCGCGCGGCATATACCCTGGAATGTACCGGGACGTACCGGCGCAGCCCGCTTGCAGCCGGGGCCGGCAGACAAGAGAAAGGGGATTGATATGGGAAAACAATATGAAACCGTGATCGGCCTGGAGGTTCACGTCGAACTGGCAACCAGGACCAAGATATTCTGCGGCTGTTCTGCCGCATTCGGCGGTGCGCCCAATACCCATACCTGTCCGGTCTGCACCGGAATGCCCGGTGCGCTTCCGGTTTTAAACCGGAAGGCAGTGGAATATGCGATAGCCGTCGGACTGGCAACGGAGTGTGAAATTATAAAAAACTGCAAATTTGACCGAAAAAACTATTTTTATCCGGATAATCCGCAGAATTATCAGATTTCCCAGCTTTATCAGCCCGTCTGCAGAAACGGGAAAATCGAAATCGAAGCGGATGAAGGGGGCACAAAGCAAATCGGCATCCATGAAATCCATATGGAGGAAGACGCCGGGAAACTGATTCACGACGAAGAGGAAGACTGCTCGTATGTGGATTTCAACCGTTCCGGCGTGCCGTTAATCGAAATCGTATCCGAGCCGGATATGCGCTCCGCGAAAGAAGTAATCGCGTATCTGGATAAGCTGAGGCTTATGATACAGTACCTGGGTGTATCCGACTGCAAGCTGCAGGAAGGTTCCATGCGCGCAGACGTCAATCTTTCCGTCCGCGAAAAAGGCGCGGCGGAACTCGGTACGCGCACGGAACTGAAAAATCTCAGTTCCTTTAAAGCCATCAAAAGAGCAGTCGAACACGAAAAAAACAGGCAAATTAAGCGGCTTGAATCCGGCAGGGCAGTCGTTCTGGAAACCAGGCGCTGGGATGATCTGAAAGAAAATTCCTATGCCATGCGCTCGAAAGAGGACGCAAAGGATTACCGTTATTTTCAGATCGGAAGAGCA
>CAMSEJ010000276.1 GCA_947057405.1 uncultured Roseburia sp. | reverse complement strand
ACACAAGGTACCACACTCTTTCCCTACACGACGCTCTTCCGATCTATCTTAGAGGAAATGATATATGAAAGCTGTCAAATCAAACGCGGCGTAGTAGAGCGCGACCCGAAGGAAGCCGGAGAGCGGGCGTTGCTGAATTTCGGGCATACCATCGGCCATGCGGTTGAGAAGCTTTCGGATTTTAAGCTGTTTCACGGTCAGTGTGTCGGGATCGGAATGGCGGCGGCCTGCCGGATGTCCCATACATTCGGGCATATTACAAAGGAAGAGTGCGAAGCGGTGCTTCAGACCCTTGCACGGTTCAGGCTTCCCGTCTGTACGTCGGGGCTGGACGCAGACGACATTCTCGCGGCGACCAAATCCGACAAAAAAATGCTTGCCGGAAAGGTAAAGTTTATTTTACTGGAATCAATCGGTCATGCATATATCAACCAGGATCTTACGGACGCACAGATTACAGAGGGAATCGCTTCCGTCTTATCTTTGGAGAAATGCTCTGTTCCGGAAGGCGGAAGGGCAGGAGAGGAGTAGGGCAGTATGGATCAGTCTTTCCCCAAAAACGGTTTTCTGTTCTGGATTGGCATATTTGTCATGGCGTTACTGGTTGCACTGGATCAGTTTACCAAACATCTTGCGGTTCTGTATTTAAAAAATGCGCCTGCCGTTCCGATCCTTCCCGGCATTTTTGAGCTGACCTATCTGGAAAACAGGGGGGCGGCATTTGGCATCCTGCAGGGACAGAACGGATTTCTTCTGCTTACGACAGTCGTTACAACGGTCGTGCTGGTTTACTTTTATATCCGCATTCCGAAACAAAAACGCTATTTTTCCATGCATGTGCTTTTGATTCTCTTAATTCCGGGTGCGATCGGGAATTTTATTGACCGGTGGACGCATAATTATGTGATAGACTTTTTTTACGTTCGTCTGATTGATTTTCCGGTCTTTAATGTGGCGGATATTTATGTATCGGTGGCAACCGTACTGCTGATTTTTTTCTTCTGTTTTTATTATAAGGAAGAAGACATCGATCTGCTTTTAAACCGGCTTGCATTTTGGAACAGGAAATCTTAAAGGTACAAGGCAATATGCAGAATATTTTATTTACCACAACACAGGAAGATGCGGGGGTCCGTTTGGACAAATATCTGGCCGGACAGTCTGTAAATCTGACCCGTTCATTTTTGCAGAAGCAGATCAAAGAGGGAAATGTGCTTGTAGATTCCGTGCCGAGAAAGGCCAATTACAAGCTAAAGCCCGTTCAGGAAATAGAAGTCCGGATTCCCCCGGCCAATGAAAGCGAAATCGTACCGCAGGATATTCCGCTTGATATTTTATATGAAGACGCGGACCTTCTGGTTGTCAACAAGCCGAAGGGCATGGTGGTGCATCCCGCTGCCGGTCACGCTTCCGGTACACTGGTCAATGCCGTCATGTACCATTGCCGGGACAGCCTTTCCGGCATTAACGGCACGCTGCGGCCGGGAATTGTCCATCGGATTGACAAAGATACTACGGGTTCCTTGATTGTCTGCAAAAACGACGAGAGCCATGTCCGTATTGCGGAACAGATTAAGGAACATTCCGTCCGGCGGATTTACCGCGGAATCGTATCCGGCAGCCTGCGCCGGACGGAAAGCGTCATCGAAGGGAATATCGGCAGACATCCGACAAATCGCAAGAAAATGGCGGTTGTCACAAAGGGCGGCAAGCCCGCGATAACGCATTATCGGGTCATAGAGCAGTGGCGGGATGCCGCATATCTGGAATTTCGCCTGGAAACCGGGCGGACGCACCAGATCCGCGTACACATGGCAAGCATCGGGCATCCCCTGCTCGGCGACCCGGTTTACGGCAATCCGAAAAACCCGTACCGTCTGACCGGGCAGGCGCTTCATGCAATGACCATCGGCTTTGTACACCCCCGGACGGGAGCGTACACAGAGGTCACGGCGCCCATACCGGAATATTTCACGGAACTGGCAAAGAAATTAAAAAAATAGAAAATAAAAAGATAGAAAACAAGCAAAGGTGGGATGTATATGAACAATCATATTTATACAATCGGAAGGGAATTCGGAAGCGGCGGAAAAGACATCGGTTTAGCGCTTGCCAGGCGGCTTGGCGTAAAATGCTATGATAAGGAGCTGTTGGATGAGGCAGCCAAGGAAAGCGGATTCTGTGCGGAGATTTTTGAAAACCATGATGAAAAGCCGACCAACAGCTTTTTGTATTCGCTTGTGATGGATACGTATTCCTTCGGCGGATATTCTTCGGCGCCGTTTCTGGATATGCCGCTGAATCACAAGGTGTTTCTGGCACAGTTTGATACAATAAAAAAAATTGCGGAAAAGGAACCGTGCGTCATTGTCGGCAGATGCGCCGATTACGCGCTGGCAGATCATCCGAGCTGTGTCAATGTATTTATTCATGCGGATCTGGAATTCAGGTCGGCTAAGATTTCCAAAAAAATGAACCTGACGGTAAATAAGGCCAGGGATCTGATCCAGAAGAACGACAAACGACGCGCAAGCTATTATAATTATTATACAAGTAAAAAATGGGGCGATTCCAGAGGATATGACATTACACTGGACAGCGGACGGATTGGCGTGGAAGGATGTGTGGATCTGATTCTGGCATTTCGGAAGAGCCTGGAGAAGAAGTGATCAAACTATTCGCAAAAGACAACTTTAACGAATAGTTATATGTGAAAGAATCAAAAAACTGCAGTGACTTGTGTTCACTGCAGTTTTTTGATTGAAGCTGTTTAATGTTCTGCCGGTATATATAAGGTATCTTCCAATACAAAGCATTTTTCTTCGGATGAGTAAGCCAATTCCATCCGGAACATACCCATATCCACCGATTCGGAATCCGTATCTGCAAACAAAGGATATTCTATCAAGATTTTTCCTTCGTTGAAAGAAACGGTACGATACTTATGATATACCGAAGGATCCGGTTCTATATTCAGCTCTTTCAGCTGCTTCTTGACAAAATCGGGATCTTCGGCATCGCTGTAAAGCTCAGGGGGAATATGCAGTTCCTTCCACTGTCCATCTGTATTGCCAAAGACCAGAATATACGAAACCGCGCCTGACGCTCCGGAGGATTCAACCAGCACAATCTCCTCTTTTCCGTCGTTCGTAAAATCATGCGTCATCTGTTCCAGACCGGCGCCTCCCAGAGGCAAATCCCAGGTTTCCAGCGGAATTTCCTGCCCGTCAATTTTGACTACCGTACAGCCAATATCGGAACTCCATAGTTCCAGCGGAATTTTTTCATTCTCTATTTCTACTTCCGCCGAATAATCTTTTTCATAATGATTATATGCAAGTTCAAGATCATATCTGTCGAACTCCTCCGTATCAGCATAACCATTATTTTTCAGAACATCTTCTGTGCCTGGCTTGCCGCCGCAGCCGTAAATTGGCAGGATACAAAACAGGATTCCAAATAAAGCAATACACAGTCTTTCTATTAAAATAGAATCTTTTTTCATAATATAAGCTTCCTTCCCGTATTGGATAGTATCAACTTTATTTGCCCAAAATTAACTCAATTCAAGTTTTTTTAGGTGTATTTTCATGCACATACTATAAAAACGTAGCAGAAACCATTTTCTCTACCAATTTTTAATAGAATTTTGGGAAGCGGAAGCCACTTATCGTAAAGCCTGCCAACACCGCAGTCAGCCAGAGGACAGGGGATGCGGCATTCGCATTGT
>CAMSEJ010000275.1 GCA_947057405.1 uncultured Roseburia sp. | reverse complement strand
AGCACATCTCCCGGTTTGTACACCCCTTTTTCGATTTTTTCCTTCAGCTTACATTCCACAAGATAATACAACGGTTTAGATTTCGACACCTTTCCCTCCTCCATAACAAATCCCTACACAAATAATTTGTAAAATTGTCATATTAAAATTATCATACCGGCTCAGAAAAATCAATCTCTTTTTTGTCTGTTCCCCAAAATAGTAACAATATTTTTATGTTTTTGGGTAAAAAAATATAAATATAATATAATTGACATAACAATTTTATCGTGTTATCATACAATTATACTAAAAATCAGGATAAACAAACAGTTTGTCCAAAACAATAATACAATGGAGGTCAATTGTATGGAAAAAATGTACACTGGTGGTCAGCTTGCAGTAAAGATAATGGAAGAATTTGGCGCAAAAATCGTCTTTGGTATTCCCGGCGGACAGACATTATCCGTCAACAATGCAATGTATGACTCCAAAATCCGCTTTGTTCACACACGTCACGAAAACGGTGCTGCTGTCGCAGCAGACGGTTATGGTCGCCTGACCGGAGAACCCGGCATCTGCCTGGCAACAACCGGCCCCGGTGCAACCAACCTGATCACAGGACTTGGCGGAGCCTTCCGGGATTCCAGTCCGGTAATCGCACTGGTATTTCAGAATAAGCTGCCGGACGCAGGCCGCGGCGATGCGCAGGAAGGAGACCACCAGCTTCTGCTCGGCAGTCTCTGTAAAAAATACATCCCGGTACGCGACATCAGCTGCCTGGCATGGGCAATGCGCGAGGCATATCGCGAGGCAAAGACAGGCCGCCCCGGCCCGGTGGTCGTGGACTTCTACCGCGACGTCGTAGAGAACCAGACCGCTCCATACATTCCGGTCGATCCGGCTACCTACTGTTTTAAAGACGATTCCATTGCCGGCAGAGCATCCATTGAAGCCGCCGCCGCCAATATTTGCAAGAGCAAAAAAATCTGCCTGTGGATCGGCAACGGGGTGAAGCTTGCACACGCCAAAGAGGAGGTAAAAGCACTATCCACACTGCTTGAAGCGCCGATTGTTACTACCTATAACGGGCTTGCCGCCATCGAGAGTTCTTTCAAAAATCTGGTAGGCCCACGCAGCCGCCACGGAAGCGAGATCAGCAAGTCCGCCATTGAGGAAGCGGACTGCGTGATCGTTGTCGGCTCCTCCCTCACCGCAATCAGCACAAACCGGTGGGAGCTGAAGGCAAAGAATCTGATCCAGTTTGACATCATCCCCGAAAATATCGGTCGTCATTATCCGGCAAGCGTCGGTATCATCGGAGATGCAAAGGTAAACCTGCAGCTTCTGACAAATGAGCTGAAAGCGCAGAATTATACGGCGGATTCCAGCTACCGCGATGAAATTTTCGCCCGCAAATCCAAATGGGCAAAGGGTGTGTTCTCAGGACCCATCGCCGATACACAAGCTACCCCCGTGCCTCCCATCGCTCTGCAGATGGAGCTTGGCAAGTGCTTAAAGGAAAACGGTATTTTTGTCGTGGACGCCGGAAACCCCGGAGCATGGGCGCATATTACGGACTTTCCGGAGGGTACGACCTGCATGAAGCCGGTCAATTACGGCAACATGGGATTCGCACTTGGTGCGGCGCTGGGCTGCAAGGAGGCTGCCCCGGAGCGCGAAGTAATCGCATTACTCGGCGACGGCTCTCTTGGCATGACGCTGGGTGAATTGGAAACCATTTCCCGGGAGAAACTAAATGTCATCGTACTGCTTGTAAACGATGACGCTTACGGAAATATCAAGCAGGAAGAAAAATTTAAAACCGGAACCGAAAATTATGTCGGCGTTGAATTCCCGTCCATCGATTATGTGGATATCGCAAAAGCTTTGGGATACAGCGGAACCATTGTCCGAAAAGCCTGTGAGCTGCCCGCTGCCATGGAGCAGGCCCGCGTTGCAGATGGACCGTACATGATCGAAATAAAGCTTGACGGAAGCTACACGGTTTGGCCGTCCTGTTTCTAAGCCGATACATACTGAGTAACCAGGCACAAAACCAACGCACAGAAAGGTAAGGTGATATTTTGGAAAGAACCGTAAAACTTTGTTCGCTGGAAGAGGCCGTCTCCGCCATCTCGGACGGTGACCGCATCGCCTTCGGCGGATTCGCGGTATACCAAAAACCGATGGCCGCCGTCCACCAGATCATTCGAGCAAACATTCGGGATCTGACCATTGTCGGATGCGTGAACTCCGTCGAGGCGGATATGCTCATCGGAGCGGGATGCGTCTCCGTAATGGAGACCTCCTATACCGGGCTGGAAAAATACGGTCTGGCGCAGAATTACCGCCGCGCATTACAAGGAGGGAACATAAAGGTCGTGCACTACCCGGAAATGCTGGCATGGGACAGATTTCGGGCGGACCGGGAGGGCATGCCCTTCTGGCCGGTCTATTTTCTCGGCGGAAACGACGTGGCGCGCGACAATCCGCAGATCGTCCCGTTCACCTGTCCCGTCACCGGGAAGCAGGCCTGGGCGGTTCCCGCCGCAAAGCCGGATGTTGTTGTGATCCACGCATGGCGGGGCGATAAATACGGGAATATACAGATCCAGGAGCGCAGCATGCTGCCGCAGTATCTGAATGTGGATATGGCGCGCTCCTGCAAAAACCTCATCGTCACCGTCGAGGAGCTTGCAGACACGGAGGAAATCAAAAAGAGTCCGCATTTGACTCTGATCCCGTCCTTCCGCACGGCAGCGGTCTGCCACGTGCCCTTTGGAAGCCATCCCACGCCCACCCTCTGCTGTACGGAGGAAGACGCTGCGCACTACGAAGCTTACGTGAATGCCTCCGCAAGTGAAGAAACGTTTGAGGCTTATCTGGACAAATATATCCGCGGCACAAAAAATTTTGCAGAGTATCTGTCCCTGATCGGGGAAACCCATCTGAAAACGCTGGAGGTGAGGTAAATGGAAAAACGCTATACATTGGAGGAACTGCTTACCGTTCGTCTGGCACATACATTTCACGACGGCGAGGTCGGATTTACCGGACTTGCCACAGGAAAAGCGGCCGCGACATACATTACGAATATTCCGCTCGCGGCGATGCAGCTCGCACGTCTGACACATGCGCCGGATCTGACGATCCTTCTGGCAGGCTGGTGCGTAAACCCCGATCTTAGCGCGCTGACAAAGCTGCCCTCCTCGGAGTACGGCAACGAACTGCTGAACCTGCCCTGCGAAGCACAGATGACCACCTGGCCCGGCCCCTGGTCACACCGCATCGGTGAGATCGATTTTGCTTTCTGTTCCGGCGTACAGGTGGACCTGGAGGGAAATATAAACTGTACCTGTATCGGTTCTCACGAAAAACCGAAGGTGGCACTGGTTGGCCCGATTTTCCTCCCAGAACATCTGGCGGTGTTCGGACGGGAATATATTATGATGCCGCATCACGAAAAACGGTGCTTCACGAAACAAATCGACCATATCTCAGGTGTCGGTTTCCCGGGCGGACGCGCCGGACGGAAAGCGCTGGGGCTTACCGGAAACGGTCCCTGTAAAATTTTTACGCCGCTTTGCATTTTTTCCTTTGACGAAGAGGGAAAACTTTTCGTAGAATCCATCCATCCGGGGGTAAGCGCACAGGATGTGATCGACCATACGGGCTTTTGTCTGGGAGATCTCTCTACAGTGCCCGAAACCGAAGCGCCCTCAGATGAGGAGCTTGCGCTTTTGCGCGGCAGCGTAGACCCGGGCCGGATTCTTCTGGGAGCG
>CAMSEJ010000274.1 GCA_947057405.1 uncultured Roseburia sp. | reverse complement strand
TCTTCCGATCTAAGCCTGCGATCGTGTGGTGAAAGAAGAGCTTGCGGCAGACGAGCCGTCCGTTATCATCAGCAGGCGTCCGTGCGCGCTGTTAAAATACGTCAGGCACGACGCGCCCCTTACGGTCAAAGAGGATCAATGCGTGGGCTGTAAATCCTGTATGCGCCTTGGCTGCCCGGCGATCAGCATCAGGAACGGGAAAGCCGCCATTGACAATACCTTATGCGTAGGCTGCAAGGTATGCGCGCAGCTTTGTAAATTCGACGCGTTAAAGACCGGGGAGGTGTAGAAATGACAAAGAACATTATGATAGTAGGCGTAGGAGGCCAGGGCTCACTGCTTGCCAGCAAGCTGCTGGGGCATCTGCTTTTGTCGGAAGGGTATGATGTAAAGGTATCGGAAGTACACGGGATGAGCCAGCGCGGCGGCAGCGTCGTGACGTATGTTCGGTTCGGGGAAAAGGTGTATTCGCCGATTATTGATAAGGGAGAAGCGGACTTTATCGTATCCTTTGAACAACTGGAAGCGGCACGTTATGTGGAATATTTAAAAGAAGGCGGCAGGATTGTAACGAATACGCAAAAAATCGATCCGATGCCTGTCATTACGGGGGCTGCGGCTTATCCGGAGCGTTTAATCGAGAAGATGCAGGAAACGGGGATTTTGGTCGATGCGATGGACTGCCTTTCTTTGGCGGAAGAGGCGGGCTCTGCAAAGGCAGTGAATATCGTGCTGATGGGCCGTTTGTCCAAATACTTTGATATCCCGGTGGAGAAATGGCAGAATGCGATTGAAGAATGCGTTCCGGCAAAATTTGCGGAGCTGAACCGCAAAGCGTTTTTGCTGGGACGCGGAGAATAGAGACATGTCCCATGGCGAACAAATAAAGAAACGATTGGAGAGAAAACATGAAGAACTATTATCAGCCAGAAATTGAAACCATGCCGTTGGAGCAGCTTCAGGATCTTCAGAGCGAACGCCTGGTAAAACAGGTAAAATACGTATACGATAACGTAAAGTTTTATCATGACAAGATGGATGAAGCGGGTGTAAAGCCGGAGGATGTTGCCGGGATCGAAGATTTGCACAAGCTTCCGTTTATTGACAAAGACGATCTCAGGGATCAGTATCCGTACGGGCTTTTGGCCGTGCCGCTTTCGGAATGTGTGCGTATCCAGTCCACCAGCGGGACGACAGGGCGCCGTGTGGTTGCGTTTTACACGCAGGAAGACATTGATTTGTGGGACGAATGCTGCGCAAGGGCGATTGTTGCGGCGGGCGGTACCAAAGACGACGTCTGCCATGTCTGCTACGGCTACGGCCTGTTTACCGGAGGGCCCGGCTTAAACGGAGGATCGCATAAAGTAGGCTGCTTAACGCTGCCGATGTCGTCCGGTAATACTGAGCGGCAGTTACAGTTTATGGAGGATCTGGGATCGACGATTATCTGCTGTACGCCGTCGTATGCCGCGAACCTTGGCGAAGCGGTTACGGAGCGTGGGTTAAAGGATAAGCTGAAATTAAAGGCCGGCATTTTCGGCGCGGAGCCGTGGACGGAAGAGATGCGGCGCAACATTGAGGAAACGCTTGGCATTAAGGCGTATGATATTTATGGCCTGACAGAGATTTCCGGCCCGGGCGTTTCGTTTGAGTGCGAGGAGCAGGCCGGAATGCATATCCAGGAGGATCATTTTATAGCCGAAATCATCAACCCGAAGACCGGGGAGGTGCTTCCGGAAGGGGAGATCGGCGAACTGGTATTTACCTGTATTACGAAAAAAGCGTTCCCGCTTCTGCGTTACCGTACGCGCGACCTCTGCCGCTTAAGCCGTAAGAAATGCTCCTGCGGGCGCACCCATGTGCGTATGATGAAGCCGAAGGGCAGAAGCGACGATATGATGGTGGTAAAAGGCGTCAATGTATGGCCGTCTCAGATAGAGGCGGTGCTGTTAAAACAGGGGTATCAGGCAAACTACCAGATTGTCGTAGACCGTATCGGAAACCACGACACAATTGAGGTACAGGTAGAACTGACACCGGAAATGGCGGAGCACCCGACACTTTCGATTGCGGAGCGTGAAAAGAAGATTGTTACGGCGTTAAAATCCATGCTGGGTATCCGGGTGGATGTAAAGGTAGTTGAGCCCAAGACGATTACCAGAAGCGAGGGCAAGGCGGTGCGTGTCATAGATAAGAGGCATCTGTATCAGTGATGCCTGCCGATCGGATGAACAAACAGGAATAAAAAGAATGGGAAACTTTGCCAAAACAGAGGATTCCGGCAGATTGACGGCTGCCGGGATTCTCTGTTTTACTGTGAAGAACGGACAGAGAAAGCAGGTGCCTGCCGTGCCGCGGGAAAAAGCAATCGTGAAAAATCCCTTGTTTATCTTACGAAAGTTTGATATGATAAAGGACATGCGAATCTCATCCAATGAAAAATGGAGGAAACCATGGCAGGTACAAATGATTTAAGCAGCCGTATCAACCGAAAATACAAAAGCATGAGCAAAGGGCAGAAGCTCCTTGCCGCCTATATTACGGAAAATTATGACAAAGCCGTGTTTTTAACGGCCGCCAGGCTGGGTACGGTGGTCGGCGTCAGCGAATCCACCGTAGTACGGTTTGCGACTACGTTAGGCTATAAGGGGTATCCCCAGTTTCAGAAGGCGTTGGAAGAACTGGTGCGCAACAAGCTCAATTCCATCCAGCGCATGGAGGTCACATACGGCAGGATCAGCCAGACCCAGATTTTGGAAACCGTCCTGCAGTCGGATACGGAGAATTTAAAAGCAACGTTAGAGCATCTGGACCAGGATGCCTTTGAACTTGCGGTAGATACCATACTGAATGCGCAAAACATCTATGTGGCCGGGGTTCGCAGCTGTGCATCCCTGGCCAGTTTTCTGGCATACTATCTCAACCTGATCTTTGACCGGGTGCATCTGCTGCACACCAACAGCTCCAGCGAGATGTTTGAACAGATGGTGCGGATCGGAAGCGAAGACGTGATTATCGGCATCAGCTTTCCGCGGTATTCCATGCAGGCGTTAAAGGCCGTGGAGTTCGCCGGCAACCGCGGGGCAAAAGTGATCACGCTGACAGACAGCATACATTCCCCGATTAACCTGTATTCTTCATGCAGCCTGATTGCGGGAAGCGATATGGCGTCTATTGTAGATTCCCTGGTTGCGCCGCTCAGCGTTATCAACGCTTTGATTGTGGCGCTGTGTATGCGTAAGCAGGAAGAGGTGGCGGGCACATTGGAGATGCTGGAGAAAATCTGGGACGAATACCAGGTTTATGAAAATACAAGACTGGATTAATCCGGGCAGGAGTGGGAAATGAAAAAGATAATTGTAATCGGCGGCGGGGCGGCGGGAATGTTTGCGGCGCTTGCGGCGGCAGAAGGAAAAAATACGGTTCTCTTACTGGAGAAAAACGAGAAGCTGGGCAAAAAGCTGTTTATCACGGGAAAAGGCAGGTGCAACCTGACCAATGCCGGGGATATGGACGATTTGTTTGCCCATGTGGTGACCAACCGGAAATTTTTGTACAGCGCGTTCTATACGTGCGACAATAACCGGGTGGTTGATTTTTTTGAACAAAACGGGATGAAGACGAAAATCGAGCGCGGAGGACGCGTATTTCCCGAATCAGACCATTCCTCGGACGTGATTGCGGCGTTAAAGCGCGCGTTAAAGCAGGCGGGAGTACAGGTCCGCTTAAATGTCCGGGCAGAAGGGATTATGACGGAAATGGGCTTTTG
>CAMSEJ010000273.1 GCA_947057405.1 uncultured Roseburia sp. | reverse complement strand
GACTGGAGTTCAGACGTGTGCTCTTCCGATCTCAGACGCGTATTTCGGATTCGGCGGTTGAAAGATACCGTGAACATCCGGTTAAGGTGTGAAACGGATCAAAAAAGAATTCTTTTTTGCCCGATATGTGATATAATCGGGAAAGAAAAGGAGGCTTTTATGGATAAACTGCGATTGAGACGAAAGCAAAACAAAAGACAAAACAGGTGGTTTGGCGCCGCCTTACTGGCATGTATTCTGACGCTTGTGTTCCCCTTTGCGTCCCGGGCGGCACAGAATGATACGCCGATTGAGTATCTGGAGGACCTTTATATTACGGGATTTTTTGAGGATGCGCCGGACAGGCAGCTCCACTGGACCGATGCGGGTTCGGATTCTGCGCGGCAGCCGTATCTGTTTCTTCCGGCAGGGATTGACTCGGATACCGTGCAGATCTGGTTTGCGTCCGAACTAAAAAGTGCGCAGGACGGATATGCAACCGTAAACGGCGTAAAAGTACACAGCGGAGATACGATCCGGCTGCCGGAGGACGGCGGCAGACTTACGGTTACGACGGGCAGCGGAAAGACGGTTACGGTCGGCGTGAAGCGGTCGGAGGAGACGGCTTCTTTGTTTCTGGATACGGAATCGGGCAGCATGAACAAAATCCATGCCGACAAATCCAATAAGGAAAAAGGGGAAATGCTGCTGATGCGCGGCGACGGAAGCCTGGATTACCGGGGAGCGCTTAAGCACATCAAGGGCAGGGGGAATGCTACCTGGGATATGCCGAAGAAGCCGTATAATATCAAGCTGGAAAAATCGGCGGATCTTCTCGGCATGGGAAGTGCAAAAGGGTGGTGCCTTCTTGCCAATTATGCCGATACGTCTTTGCTGCGCAACCATTTGGTATACCGTCTGGCAGAAGAGACCGGCATCCCGTTTACAATGGACAGCAAGTCGGTGGATTTGTACCTGAACGGGAAGTATAACGGCACATATCTGATGACGGAAAAAATTGAAATCGGCACAAACCGGGTCGATATTACGGATATGGAGAAGGCCACGGAACAGGTCAATCCAAACGATCTGGATTCGTATCCGGCGGGCGGTACGGCAGAGTACCGGAGAGGGACAAGGAAATGGACCGAAATTCCGAACGATCCGGCGGACATTACGGGCGGTTATCTGATCGAAGTGGAATTAAACGAACGCTATGCCGGCGAAGCATGCGGCTTTGTGACTGAAATCGGGCAGGCCGTGACGATGAAGGCGCCGGAGTTTGTGTCCAAAAAGCAGATTCATTACATTGCGGATTTGTACCAGGAGATGGAGGATGCCATATATTCCAAAACCGGATACAATAAACAGGGCAGGCATTATTCGGAGTACATAGATGAAGAATCCATTGCAAAGATGTATCTGCTGCAGGAATACAGTCTGAATCTGGATACGGGGATTACCAGCTTTTATCTGTATAAGGATTCGGATATGACGGGAGACGGCAAATTCCATATGGCGCCGGTCTGGGACTTTGACATGTCAATCGGGAACTATGGAATCCGTGATAATGTCAATTTAAGCGATCCCGAGGTCTGGTGGGCGAACCGTGCGCAGATATATAATGTGGGCGGTTTGAATATTCTGGCACAGGCGGTACAGTATGAGTCCGTGAAAAAACGGATCGTGGAGCAGTGGAATGACATATTTTATCCGGTAATCCGGGAATGCCTGGAGGAAGACGGCGGCACACCGGATCCGAAACGGCATACGATTTCGTCTTATGAAAAAGAACTGGCAGCTTCTGCCGGGATGAATTTTCTGGTCTGGCCGGATGCGCTGCGGCATACGGTGACCGGCATCTGGAACGGAAATGATTTTGCGCAAAGCGTCGGTTACGTCAGGGATTTTCTGAAGCGGCGGGAGGCGTTTTTGCATCGGGCATTTGCATACGGCGCGGCGTCCGGATATGACGCTTTAACCGGGAGCGTTGTGATTGATGGTGTGATAAGGGCAGGGGAAGAAATTACGGCGCAGGTGAAAGGCAGCAATGCCGGGTCGTTCGTTTACCAGTGGATGGCGGACGCAGAACCGATTGCAGGGGCGACGGACGCCGTGTACCGGCTGTCGGAAGCAGATGTCGGAATGGAGATTTCCGTGAGGATAAAAGATGCGGACGGGAAATTATTGAGCGCAATTTACGGTACCGCGCCCCAGAAGGTGCAGGGAGCGGAGAAGCCCGATCCCGACCCGGTTCCGGAGCCGGATCCGACTCCCGATCCGGCTCCCGCTCCGCTGCCCGAAGAACATCCGGTACCCGCAGTACTTGCCGCTTCGGATGTCACCGGGGTAACCAGTACAAAAGCCGGTGTAAAGATTCGGTTTGGCGGGGTGGAGCATGCTTCCTGTTATGAGGTATACCGGAAGGCCGGCGGCAGGCTGCTTAAGCTTGGCGCAGTTAAAAAGCTGTCGTTTACGGATTCCGATCCGGCAGGCGGAAAGGAGGCTGCTTATATGGTGAAAGCCGTTTCGGGCGATCAGACGAAGTATACGGACGCCGGATTTGGGGCTGCAAAGTCGATTCGCCTTCCGAAGGCGCCGGGCGGGCTGAAAGCCGGAGCGAAAAAAGGCGGTAAGGTAACGCTTTCCTGGAAGAAGGTGAAAGGCGCTTCGGCATATCTGATTTTCCGCGCGGAAAGCAGAAACGGAACGTACCGGCTGGTTAAGACTGTGAAAAAGCAGAAGACCGACACGTATACGGATCGGCCCGGCGGGAAGAAAAAGAGGACGTATTATTATAAAGCGGCGGTTTTGAAAAACGGGAAGTACAGTCCTTTAAGCGGTGCGGTAAAAGGTACGGTGAAGAAATAGGTGCGGCGGGATTTTGGAACGTTTTTGATATTGACGGAACAGATGGGGGAGTTATTTGCCGCAGTTTTTTGTGTTGGCGTTATGCCGGAATGATTTTTAGATAGAGCGTTTGTTGTGGTGTTGGAGGGGGGTTGGAAATGATATCGAAGAAGAACGGAAGAGGAAGGCAGAATGAAGAAAAGATATGGTTTGAAAATTGGAACGGGAGTGGTCGGTATTTGTTTTTTGCTGGGGCTTGGCGGATGCGGCCGGACGGACGCGGCGGCAAAATATGTTATGTCCGCCGCTGAGGCGGTGCAGGCCGGTACGGAGGAAGCGGTACAGGCTGTCGGTACGGAAGAATCCTTACCGTCCGATATAACGGAGCAGGCGCTGGAAAAAGCCTGCCGTGCGGTTTTGGATTCTGATGCCGGGATTACGGCAGGCTACCCGGCAGATCGGGCATTTCTGGAATGGGTGGCACAGGAATTCGGCGGGGAATGTTTAGACGGGCTTGCAGAACGGCTTTCGGCTGCTGCGCCGGATACGGATGTCTGGTATGCGCTGACCGGAAATACGATGCATGCGCTCTGGCTTTTGTATTGTAAGGATACCGGTATGGAAGCGTATCGGCTTGAACATGTGGAATGGAAGGAATGCGCTTCGCCCGATGAGATTACCCTGGCGTTTACCGGCGATATTAATTTTGCCGAAGGGTATGTTACCACACGCCATCTGGATGGGTGCGCAAACGGGATAGAGGACTGCTTTTCCGGGGATCTGCTGGCGCTGATGAACGGTATGGACATTATGATGATTAATAATGAGTTTGCCTACAGTACGAGGGGCGAGCCGTTGAAGGGCAAGACTTATACGTTTCGCGCCGACCCTTCGCGTGCCGGGCTGCTGCATGCATTCGGTACGGATATTGTAAACCTGGCGAACAACCATGTGTTTG
>CAMSEJ010000272.1 GCA_947057405.1 uncultured Roseburia sp. | reverse complement strand
ATGTGCGTTTGATGTTGGCAAGCCATTCCTCTCCGAAATTTTCGTCTACAGAGTCCATAACCGCAATTTTATCATCTGTAATAACATAGGAATTGTAAGCCATGCCGTTTTCTACCAGATACTGTCCTTCAAACAGATCAATTTCATGATCATTTACGCCCACATACTGAATATCGTTTGTAATTTTCATTGTATTATCGCTCCTTTGCTTTTTTCCAGATATTGCCTGTCGGATGACGGCTATGCCATTATAGCATATGGGTAGTGCGGACGCAATGTATTGCTTTAAAATTCTTATACTTTGCTTATTTTTCAGACACGCTTAAAAACCGCAGGCAGATAAACAGTTTCCCGTCTGTGTATCGGGTATGAATTTCCCCGTGCATCTGTTCCGTCAGCGTTTTGGCAATGGAAAGGCCGATCCCGGTTGATTTTGTGCCGGTTTCCACCGTATACAGACGGTCGAAAAGACGCTGTGCCGTTACTTCGTTTAATTCCCTTGCGTGATTGGAAAACGTCATTTCTCCCTGTCTTGTTAAGGTGATTTTTAAATCCCCGTCGCTGTATTTTATGGCGTTGTACAGTATGTTTTCCAGAATGCGAAGCAGGGCGGGACGGTTCAGCCTGCATAATACCCGTTCCTGCGGCATGGAAATTTCCGGCGCAATCAGACGGCCTGTAAACGCCGCGTAATGTGCCAGAATGCTTTCCTCAAGAGCCTGGTTTAACGACACTTCTTCCAAAGGAAGCTCTTTTTGTGCCGACATGGCAATGGAATAATCGAACAGCTCTTCCGTCATCTGCCGTAAGTATTTTGTGCGCCCGCGGATGACAGAGAGACAGCGGACGGCGTTTTCGGAAAGAGCTTCCTGTTCTAACAAATCCAGATAGCCGCAGACAGCGGTCAGCGGCGTCCGGAGATCGTGGGAAATATTGGTAATCGCTTCCCGGACCGTCCGGTCGCCTTCCTCAAACCGGTGCCGGTTTCTGCGGAGTACGCGAAGCTGCCGGTTTATGTTTTCCGCAAGAGCGCGCATATGGCGGTCGCGGCTGGAAATATCAATCAGCGTGTTGCTGCCGCTTAAGAGGCGGTCGTCAAACGCTTCTCTGATTTCGTCGGCGGATTTTTGCATCAGATGCAGCTTGAACAGAAGCGCCGCCAAAAGTCCGCAAAGCAGCGCGCAGATACCCCACAGCAAAAGTTCCATAAGTAAAACCCCTTTTTAGTTCATATCCTTTTTCCGAAATCCGAGCAGGCCGGCGCCGGTGGTAAAAACGGCAAGGATCGCGTCGTAAATAAGCGCGCGTCCCACGGGCAGTTCGCCGCTTATCAGAAGGATACACTGGCCCTGCGGCAGAAATTCCAGCAAAAACCGGTAGATCTGCCGTTTGGTTCCGGACACATAGTGCCTGTTTGGCACGGGTTCGCCAAGTTCAAACTCACCGTCCGCCGTGATAATATAATCCTCTAATTCTTTGGGCTGCTGCAGCGAGGCAGCCAGATAACTTGCCGCGAACAGAAGCAGAAACGCTGCTAAGATGGTGGTGACGGCAATGCCGGCCTTCGTGTGGAGCAGCATGGCGGCCATGGTAAACAGCGTCGTAATGGTAAAGCTGATGCAGAGCAGGCAGAATATCAGGATTGCAACGCTTTTGGGCGGCAGCGCGAAGGGACCGAGCAGCAGAAGCCCTGCGCAGGCGTTTGGGATCATATAGGAAGCCGAAATAAAAAAGCACGCCGCAATGCACAGGATCAGATTGGAAAAATAAATGTCAGTCCGGGAATGTCCGACGATCAGCTTATTGCGGACGGTGCCGTTGCTGTATTCCGCCCCGATAAACAGGCTGATAAAGACGGCGGAGATTACGCCCATATACATTATATGGGAAAAAAACGGCTGGTCAATGGATGCCGTAAAATCGTATTTTTGCGCTTGCAGATATAGCTGGATCGGGCTTAACAGCCCTAAGGCAGACATCAGGCCGCAAAACAGCCAGAGCAGCCTGCTTTTCTTTAACCGGATTACCCCGGCACACAACAGCCTACTCATGCGCGCCACCTCCAATCAGATTGACATAATAGCTTTCCAGGGTTTCGTCATGCTCTTCCAAAGAGAGCAGTTCGCACTGTTCCTCTTGCAGGGCAAGCACGAGTTTTGTGACGTTGATGTCTGCAAAAATATCCGCCTGGCTGTCGGAACGGATTTGGTATGTCAGCTGCATCCGGTCTAAAGTGCGGGAAAGTGCTTTGATATCACTGACTCTGACGCGGGCGCATTTGCGGCAGGCTGCGTTCAAATCGGCGGCACTGATTTCTTTGACCATATGCCCCCGGTCGATAAAGCCGTAGTGTGTGGCAAGACGGGACAGCTCGTCTAAGATGTGGCTGGAAATCAGTACGGTAATCCCGTGCTCCCGGTTTAATTTGAGGATCAGCTCGCGGATTTCTATAATGCCCTGCGGGTCAAGCCCGTTGATCGGTTCGTCCAGCACCAGAAAATCCGGATCGCCGGCCAGGGCAATTGCAATGCCAAGGCGCTGGCGCATTCCCAAAGAAAAATGCTTTGCCTTCTTTTTTCCGGTATCGGAAAGTCCCACCAGCTGCAGAAGCCTGCGGATTCCCGTATCGGACGGAAGCCCTAAAATCCGGTACTGCTCCTTTAAATTTTCTTCCGCGGTCATATCGGAGTAAACGGACGGGGTTTCCACGACCGCCCCCATCCGCCGCCTGGCTTTTGCAATGTTTTTGTCGGTAAATTCCATGCCGTAAAGGGTATAGCTGCCCGAAGACGGCTGCTGTAAGCCACAGATCAGCCGGATAAAAGTCGTCTTCCCCGCGCCGTTTTTTCCGACAAACCCGTAGATTGCCCCTTTGGGAACCTGCATGGAAAGATCGCTTAACGCCCGGAACTGCCGGTACGTTTTGCTTACGGCATTTGCTGTCAGTACGTATTCCATAGTATCGTCTCCTTTCTTTCTTACAGGCAGGATCCTACCAGAGCATGGTTAAGGAAGCGGTAAAGGAGATCGTTAAGATTCGGTAAAGTTTAACAAAAAGCCGATGCCCCAGACGGATTCGATATAATCCCGGCCGCCTGCTTTCTGCAGCTTTCCGCGCAGATGGCTGACATGGACCTTTAAGGAGCTTTCGGTGCAGTCCGGCGTATCCTGGCTGATGCGGTCTAACATGGCGGATTTGGGAATGGCCTGCATGGGATTTTGCATCAGAAGCTTTAAGATGGCGTATTCCGTACGCGTCAGCTTTACAGGCGTTCCCGAAACCGAAACGCTCCGCGCGGCTGTATCAAGCGTCAGATCCCCGCACCGCAGAATGGGGGAGAGCGGCGTCGAAAAGGAGGCGCGCAGCCAGACGGCAATCCGGGCCAGAAGCTCCCTTGTGTCGAACGGTTTTGTAATATAGTCGCATGCGCCGTGGTTTAGCAGGTTTATTTTATGGTCCATGTCGGTTCTGGCGCTTAGAACAAGGACGGGAATTCCCCTGATACCGCACAGGAGCTGTTCTCCGCTTAAGCCCGGGAGCATCAGGTCTAACAGGATCAAATCGGGAGTCTGCATGGAAAGGAGCAGCTTAGCCTCCGTGCCCGAGTAAGCGCGCATGGTGCGGTAGCCTTCCCGTTCCAAAAGCTCGGTTAGCATATTGTTGATATCCGGGTCGTCGTCAATAATGAAAATCGTGTACATAGAAGAAACGTTCACCTGCCAGTTTGTATTTGTATTCTGCCGTAAAGAAGGGCAGACACGCTCTAGAGCGTGTTTGAAAAACATTTTGCATTGTTCAATTTAACCAAATTAATATA
>CAMSEJ010000271.1 GCA_947057405.1 uncultured Roseburia sp. | reverse complement strand
GGACATTTTTTGATGCTCGTATCCCCTCGTAACAGATTCAAAACGCCCAAACCGTCTAATTTCGGCATGACAATGTCAAGCAAAACGACATCCGGTTCCTTATCTTTGATCATTTTACAGGCTTCTTCTCCGTCTTTTGCCGTACCGACTACTTCACAGTCTTCGTCGCTGCGGATAATATCTCCCAATAATCCCAGCATTCTCTCATTATCGTCTGCAATTGCAACATTTAATTTACCCATTCCAATTTTTCTCCTCCTAAAACTTTTTGTTCGGTTTCTTTTTACACGGCTTTTCAAAGCGTGTCTAAAATCGAGACTATTTGTATTATAAGCATCCCTTCCCTTTGAATCAATCAAAACATTTCGCAGTTTTCGACAAGAACTACAATGTATGGAAAAGCCCTGTCGTATGAGCGAAGCAGGTGTGGCGCATTTTTGGGGTTGTCTTTGGATCATGTCTGTATTTGTCGAGAATATATGTATTTTTTTCGGCGGGGAAGGCCCCTTATGCACCTCCTATCTTCGCCTTCCCCTGCAGATCCGCTCAAAAATAAGCCCCGCCCCGACCCAGAGCGGAAAATAATCCAGCCTGATCAATCCGTTTACATTCAGTTTCGCCCCGCTGTAATCCCACGGGCACGCCTTATGCTTTTTTAAAAAGCTGCCGCTTAAATACTCAAACGAAAGAATCCCCATCCCGTAAAGCCCTCCGCGCAGAACCGCCGGCCATTTTTTCAGCAGCGGATATGCTTCTCCGATGAACGAAGCCATTCCGTAAATTGGAAACATCCAGATTGACGTATTGCCCGTCAGGGTAAAATCGTTTTTCCGGAACGCTCCCAAAGAAGTAAAGATAATCTCCATACACCATCCGGCCAATCCGCAGACGGCAAAGTTTTTTTCAAATTTATGTTTTTCCATACCCATATTCTGTACCGGCAAATGAAATCCTATTCTCACAAAGCCGTTTTTCGCATATTCGCCCCGGATGAGAGCTCAAAACCCGCTTGACGGTGCCGAATGAAATGCTTATAATTGGAAGAAGGAGGGTTTTTACCATGAAATCATTTTTTCCCAAAGGAACAGACAGGCTGCGCCGGGGAATCGCCCTGGTACCTGCTTCCATACTGATGGTTGTTGTTTTGCTGGTCTTAATCGTCTCTACCCGGTGGTTTATGGCTTCTTCCCAGAACGCCACCGAACAATCCGTACATAATGTAAGTGAATTTTATCTTAAAGAGCTGTCCGCACAGACCGGCCGCCAGATGCAGGATAACCTGGATTACCGGATGCAGGATCTCTATGCCGCCGTGCAGATGATCCCCACAAGCGATCCGGCAGACGAAGCATCCCTTACAGAATCTATTTCGTCTGCATCCGATGCCTACGAGTTTGATTTTTATGCGCTGGCAGACGAAAACGGCACCGTATATACAAAGGACGGCATATACACAGACGAACCGGAATTTGCCTTTTTGTCCGATATTGATTTTACCCGTCCGAATATTTCCGTGAACCGGGATTCTGACGCGCAGAACACGATCCTGATTTCCGTCCCAATCCAAGACCTGCAGGTTTTGGGCTCACCGCTCAAAGGTGGCGTAATCGGCATCCGTGCCGCAGCCATTTCCGACAGGCTTTCTCTGCAAAACGACGAAGATCTGATCTTTTCCAACGTGATTTTAAAAGACGGCTCCTATATTGTCAAAACGCCGCATTACCATTTGGAGGAAATGGATAATGTATTCACTGCGCTGAAAACCCAGGCCGCATTCCAGAAAGGCTCTTCCGTGGAACAGATGCAGCAAAACATGCAGGAAGGAAAAAGCGGTATCCTCTCCTACTATCTGAAGGGAAGCCTGCACTATACCTATTATGCGCCCGCCGAGGAAACCGGCTGGTATCTGACTACCACCATACACTACGGCACAATCAGCACAAACATCGAAACCGTCCGCGCCACCATTACAAAAAACAGCATGATCCAGCTTTTGCTGATGCTGGCAGTAGTAAGTGCGGTGTCGTTCGTCTATTTCTGGCAGCGGAAGCGCAACGAAATCCTTCGTCTGGAAAAAGTACAGGCCGAAGAAAACAGCAGGGCCAAAAGCCTGTTTCTTTCCAATATGTCCCATGACATCCGTACCCCGATGAACGCAATCATCGGCTTCACCAATCTCGCCATACAGTACGAATCCGCTCCGGATCGCGGGCGCATCCATGACTATCTGCTGAAAATCCGCGCCGCAGGCACCCACCTGCTGGGCCTGATCAACGACGTACTGGATATGAGCCGGATTGAAAGCGGTAAAATGCAGATCGAAACCGCCCCGTGCAGCCTGTTTGCCGTATTACAGGATATGGATACCATTTTGCAGGGCCAGATCCAGGAAAAGGGGCAGACCCTGCAAATTGATACTTCCGGTATCCGAAACGGAACTGTCTGCTGTGACAGGCTGCACTTTAACCAGGTACTGTTAAACCTGCTGAGCAACGCCGTCAAATTTACACCACAGGGAGGCAAAATCCGGCTGCAGGCTTCCCAGACGGACTGCAGCCGGAGCGGATACGGCAGGTATGAGTTCCGTATCCGGGACAACGGAATCGGCATGACACCGGAATTTGCCAGAAAGGTATTTGAGCCTTTTGAGCGGGAACGCTCGTCTACCGTCAGCGGCATCCAGGGCACCGGACTGGGTATGGCCATTACCAAAAACCTGGTAGATCTGATGGGCGGCACTATCCGCGTGGAAACCAGGCTGCATGAGGGAACGGAATTTATCATCCAGATAGAGTTCGCCATTCGGGAAGACGGCGCACAGGCCGGGCAAATACAACCGCAGGAGCAAGCGGCAGAAAAACCGGATTTTACGGGCAGACGCATCCTTCTGGTAGAAGACAATGAGCTGAACCGGGAAATTGCTTCCGAAATCTTATCCCAGTACGGATTGGAAACCGAAACCGCAGAAAACGGAGCAATTGCCGTTGAAATGCTTGCACACGCCCAAGCGGGCGAATTTGACCTGGTTTTGATGGATGTGCAGATGCCGGTTATGGACGGGTATACGGCAACCCGCCAAATCCGGGCACAAAAAGGCTCGCCCTATGCCGGTATCCCGATCATTGCCATGACCGCAAACGCCTTTGAGGAAGACAAGAAAGACGCGGTGTCATGCGGGATGAACGGACATATTGCGAAGCCAATTGATGTGGATGTACTTTTAAAGATTCTGACAGCGGTTTTGCCTGCTGACACTTCCGTATAGGCATCACCACTTTGTTTTGCTGAAAGAACCGTAGGTATACGCCCGGATTCCGTTGCATGCGGCCCGTACCTTATAATAGTATGTTTCACCCGGCTTACCGTTCGTATCCGTAAAAGAGGCCGTCTCCTCCACCGAAGCGATTTTCTGATAATTGCCCTTTTTTGCCGAGGAGCGGTAAATCTCGTATTTATCTGCTCCTTTGACGTGCTTCCAGCTGATTTTTACCCGGCCCTCCCGGGCTTCGACGGATATGGACGGTGCGCGCAGAAGCTTCACCTTCTGGGCGCTGCAAAAGCCTGCCGTTTCCTTCTTATCGCCCGTCATCTTATACGGACGTACTTTATAAAAATAAACGTTCCCGCCTTCTGCGGTTTGATCCGTATAAGAGGTCACAGAGGAGCTCCTGACCGTATCCACCCGTGCATATTCCCCCTTCTGGGATGTGCTGCGGTAGATCTCATAGCCGGATGCGCCCTGTACCGGTTCCCATTCAAGGAGTACCCGCGACGAGGATTTGCCTGCCAGCTTTGTAATACTGAGATCGGAAGAGCACACGTCTGAACTCCAGTCACATGGCATGATC
>CAMSEJ010000270.1 GCA_947057405.1 uncultured Roseburia sp. | reverse complement strand
TCTACACAAGGTACCACACTCTTTCCCTACACGACGCTCTTCCGATCTTCCCAAACGAACGCTGCCGGACCACCTCGTTCTGCGGATTGGACCAAACGTCCGCAACCGGGGCAAAATCAAGATTAAAGCCGAAGTCGGAAAGATATGCCCCGATGGTCTGCCCGATTTCCTTCGCCCGCTCTGTATCCTGCGACTGTCCGACTTCATCCATCCCCTCAAAACCCGGAATGTTAAAGCTGCCCGTTCCGCTGATGCGCGCAACCTTTCCGCCCTCTTCATCAACGCTTAAAAACGCCGGCAGACCAATCCGCTCCATGCTGTAAGACTGCACATTGGCAAGCATTTCCGTAACCTGTTCCGGCGACTGCAGATTGTTTTGCATATAGACAAACCCGCTGACCGGGAAATTGTTTATCGCCTCCCTTGTCACATCACCCGCTTGTGTAACCGTGCTCACGCCGTCCGCCAGAGCCTCCGGCAGGACAATAAACAATTGCGCGGCCTTTTCCTCTAACGTCATCCGCCCGATAATCGCGGCAATCTTCACTGAGTCGTCATCCTGTGCTTTTATCCCCGCAGCCGCTTTTGTCCCGGCGGAAGCGGCCGGATTCTCTTCTGTTTCTTTCTGCTCCGTCTCGCTTTGAAACCCGGATTCTTTTGGAGTTTTTTCCGTTTCAGTCTCCGATTCTGCTGTTGCCAAAACGGTTCCCGTACTGTCTGAAACACTGTTTTCCGCCTGCTGCGCGGCACACCCGCCACACCAGAGCAGTACTGCCAGAATAAACGGCAGCCATTTTTTCTGTCTCATATTGTATCCACCTCCGTACAAATTTTAACACATCGGCAATCTCTTTACAAGTATTTTAAACTGTGGTATCGTAAATCCGGTAACCGTTCAGCCTTCCTGCTTCACCGTTACAGAATCCGACTCATTCAAAGTCTGCCTGCGGCAAAAGGCTGCACCCCTCCAAAAGATTTAAAACGGGATACTTTAGAGCCGTTTTATCCTGTTACACAGCGAACGCCGCATTCCCTGTCCTCTGGCTGACGGAACTTTGCCAGCATTATTCGCTGTCGAACCAAATTAAAAATAAAAGCGAGGTTTCCCCATGCACCAGACATCCCGATCCAACGTCCCCGTTCTTCTCACATTACTGTTACTCATCTTCTCCGCCGTATCCGGCTGTATGCCTTTTGCAGACGCCGCCCCTTTAACCCGCACCGGGTTTTATTTTGACACGTTTATCACCCTGACCCTTTACGGAACGGCAGACGAAACACTGTTAGACGAATGCTTTTCCATTGCCGAAACCTACGAGCAGCTTTTCAGTGCAACGCTCCCCGAAAGTGAAATTTCCAAAATCAACCGGGCAGGCGGCGCTCCCGTTTCCGTAAGCGACGACACCCTGTCCCTGCTGAAAACAGGATTAAAATACTGCAAACTGAGCCGCGGCGGTTTTGACATCACCGTCGGCAAGCTCTCCTCCCTCTGGAATTTTTCCGAAAACGAAGGAACCGTGCCCGACAAAGACCTCCTCGCCGATGCCGTTTCCACGGTCGGATATCAGAATATCTCCATTACCGGCAGCACCGTAACGCTGCAGAACCCCGATACCTCCATTGATCTGGGAGCAATCGCAAAAGGCTATATCGCAGACAGAATGAAGGAATATTTAAACCAAAACGGCGTTACGGAAGGAACCATCAACCTCGGCGGCAATGTGCTCTGCATCGGTCCCAAAGCAGACGGTTCCACATACCGGATTGGCATCCAGATGCCGTTTTCCGATCAGGGAACGGTGGCAGCCGTAATCGGGGTAACGGATCAGACCGTAGTTTCTTCCGGCGTTTATGAGCGCTATATTACCGTAGACGATAAGCTTTACCATCATATTTTAAATCCCGGGACAGGATACCCCTACGAAAACGATCTGTTAGGCGTAACCGTTATCTGTCAGGATTCCGTAGACGGCGACGGGCTGAGCACGACATGCTTTTCGCTTGGGCTGGAAGAAGGAATGGAATTAATCGAACGCCTTCCGGATACGGAAGCGGTTTTTATTACGGAGGATTACCGGTTTCACTGCTCTTCCGGCATCGGGGATACGATTTCCTTTGAAGAGTCAACATCCCCTGTTCCCGCGGCCTTACGCATGTTTTTCCATCTTGCCTCCATATAATCATCCGTATAATGCCGATCCAGAAATTCCTCAAACGAATTTTCCGCCTTCTGCCGCACGCTCCGGGTTCCGTATCGTGCCATTGCCGCTCCTGTCAAAAGCGCATTGCACAGCATAAACACCAAAACCACCCAGGTAATCACTTTCCCGGAAAGGTGCGGCAGCGATTCAATCAGCTCCGATAAACGCGGGTATACCTCTTTCACCCAGATCACGGCAAGCGTCCCCCAGAAAAAACAAAACAGCACATTCGTACGCCCTCCGATATTCAGCGGCATGCTGCTGTAATCCCAGAACACCGTCCCAAACAGCACCTCCGTTATTACACTGCAGCTGTACTCATACACGCCCCCAATCACAAAGCCCGCCGCAAAAATATACCGGTCGCTTTTACCTGTCAGATGCTTTAGCGCCACCGTCAAAAGCGCCGCCCCTGCACCCCACACAAAGCTGAACGGCCCGTAGAGGACGCTTGAACGGCTCATCCATTTGCCGTCGATGACACCGCAGTACACCGTTTCAATCAAATCACCCAAAAGCGATGAAATTAAAAAGACCCAGACCAGCTTATCCAGGCAAAATCCCTGCGCAAATTTACAGTCTCCCTGCTCTTTTTCACTCATTTCCCCAAATCCCGGATATGCCTTCTGCAGCCTGTCCCAGATAAAATCCGAAACCCACTGTCCTGCGTTTTGCCACTTACTGTTTTTGCAGCGCTTTTCATAACGATCCGTTTTTCCGGTGCGCAGCACATAAATAACGGCTGAAAAATCCATAGCGGAAACAACAGCCATCACGGTAACGGCAATGATTTTTACAATTCGCGGGATCAGCAGGGTGATCCCGATCAGCAACGGATGCACCGTTAGATACACCATCAGATAAATACACGAAATAAGTATTCCCGTGAAAACCGCCCTGCTGTTGCCCGAAAGAATCCCCTCATACCCCCGCTCCCATCTTGCGCTCCTGCTGACCTGGTTTGTAAATTCATCCGCAAGCCTTAACACCACGGACACCACCGCCAGCGTAACCAGAGCCTGCAGGCCGTATTGCCCGGCAAGGCGCGGCAGCACCAGAATCAGCACGCCAAACGCAGCGCCGTAAGAGGGAATCAGAGGAACGGTTAAAAATCCCCGGTTGCGGAACTGCTTTTTCCTGACCGCGCAGTATCCTGCCTCTATTACCCATCCCAAAAACGAATATACCAAAATATACCATGCAAAGTTAAGATCCATGCCGGCTTCCTCCTTTGTATTACACGCACACGGCGGCAAGCATAAATCCGCCCGTCACTTTTCAAAATGCTGATAATCCTTCACGCTGTTCCAGTCGCCTCCCCAGGTAAATCCTGCCTCCGTAAACAGCCGATACGCCAAATCCTGTTTGTCAATCTTATATGCAAACGCACTGCTCCGATCCGCATACGCTTCACTTCCCTGCGGCTGGCAGATAGTCCCCCCGTCCGAAGCCGTTTTCACATATGGGTTGTATTTGGGATTTACATCCACCGCCATCCCATAGCTGTGATTCGAGAGCCTGCTGCTTCCCGCAATTGTCCTGTAATGAAAAGCGGAGGTATTGTTGTCCTGCATCGACGCTTCGTCATCGGCATCATAGTCGTCCACCAGTACCATCCGTTCAATCGGATAGCGGAGATCGGAAGAGCGTCGTGTAGGGAAAGAGTGTGGTACCTTGTGTAG